>CAZHHW010000069.1:0-11627 GCA_964532385.1 uncultured Gammaproteobacteria bacterium
ACCATTTTGTCCATGTTGAAAAACAGTCCCATCAACTTGGAAATATAAGGTGTGGGGCCAAACATGGCTTGCGTCACCGTGGTGGCATCGCCCTGCGGTGTGAGCGTAAATTCCACGGTGTTGTGAGCCGCAAAAGGTTTGATGAAATCGATTTTAATAACCAGCTTGGACGGCGGTAACGACTCGATGATCTCCATGCGTCCCTGTCCGATATCATTATTGCCGCTCCATTCGTAGACCGCGCCGCGGCCGCTGGGCGCGCCGCTGTATACCCGCTTTACCGCAGGGTCGACTTTTTCCCAGGGCGACCACGATTCCCACTGATGAAAATCGTCCAGCAGCGCGAAAATTTTCGCGGGCGGGGCTTTAATGCCGGCCGAGCGTTCAATACGGAATGTACCGGGCCGGGTCGTGGCAAATATCAAAACCGCAGCGATCAAAATCAAGATGACGATACTAATAGTCTTGAACATAACCTTCTCCTTGCCTAATGACGGCACGCTCCCGGCGGCAATCATCCACCGCTCAATGCCTGCACCAGATACACCGCGTCGGTGGGGCGCAGCGCGTGATTTAAATCGAACACCTGTTCGCCGTTAACGAAAAACCGCATCTGTCCGCGCAGCTGGTCCTGTTCGTCCACGACCCGGAAACGCAGGCCGCGATATTTTTTATCAAGATCCGCCAGCAGTTCGGCGAGCGTCGCGCCGCTGCCATCAACCTCCGGCGCTTTTGTATACGATTGCAGTGAACTTGGGATCAGCACTTTCATGGATGCCTCGATTGATCGGCATGGCTAACGTTTTAAAAATTTTATCCGCCGTAGGGTGGGCACCGCCCACCGCCGTTTTGAATCAAAATAACAGGTGGGCGGTGCCCACCCTACGGGATGGATACGGCAAAGAAGTTCATCCCAGCTCGGCCACTTCCACCGCATAGATTTCGGGAAGATGCTGCGCGATGCGGGTCCAGCGTTCGCCTTCGTCGCGGCTCATCCACAGCTCGCCGCTGGTGGTACCGAAATACAGGCCCACGGCATCCTGCGCGTCCGAAGTCATGCACTGGCGCTTTACTGTCCACCACGCCTGGTCTTCGGGCAGGCCGTTATCGAGACGCTGCCAGCGCTTGCCGCCGTTGCGCGTGACATACACGCACGGCTTGCCTTCCAGGCTGGTGCGCGGCCACACGCTCTGGCCGTCCATCGGAAACACCCACACGGTGTCCGCGTCGCGCGGATGCACCACCATCGGAAAACCGATATCGCCGATACGCTTGGGCATGTTGTTGCCGATGCGGGTCCATTCGTTCGACGGCCGGTCGATGCGATAGATGCCGCAGTGATTTTGCTGATACAGGCGATCCGGATTGCTGGGGCACATTCGGACGCAATGCGGGTCGTGAAAAGCGACATTGGCGGGATCGAAACCGCCGACCACTTCCATTCCTTTGATCAAGGTTGCGAAGCTTTGACCCCCGTCGAGGGTCTCATGCACACCGCCTCCCGACATGCTGAAGTACAGGTGCTTGGGGTCGCGCGGATCGACGATGATCGAGTGCAGCTTCGGTCCGTCGGGCGTGCCGTCCTGCACGCTGCCCATCCACGCCCGATACTGCGGATCGTCGTTAATCATGGAGAACGGCGCCCAGCTCACACCGCCGTCATTGGAGCGGAACAACCCCTGCGGCGAGGTGCCCGCGTACCATACATCCGGTTCATTCGCATGCGCCGGCGTGAGCCAGAAGGTGTGATCCACCGCGCGGCCCTTGTCACCCTCAGGCGCCTTGGCGAAAGCGGGGGGCACGGCGGCTTCCTTCCAGGAGCGGCCGAAATCGGTGGAACGAAAAATGGTCGGACCAAGGTGCCCGGTTTTTGCAGCGGCGAGCAAGGTGCGTCCGTCGCGCGGGTCCAGCACCAGATGATTAATAATGTGGCCCAGAAAGTGCGGCCCGTCGGCACGCCAGGTTTTGCGCGCGGTGTCGCCGTGGAACAGCCATGCGCCTTTACGGGTGGCAACCAGAACAATCAGCCGGCGTGCTGCGCGCCGCGCGGCGGGTTTCTTAGTCCGTGTGGTGACTTTTTTTCGAGTTACTGCTTTTTTGCTGGTACGCGCCATGCTCACTCCTCCGTCAGTTGTTCTGCCCCGTAGTCATTGGATGGTAAACCCCGCATTCGACAGTATGATGCCAAGCGAAACGGCCCAATACCAGCCGGTGAAACCGCAAGCGAGATTAAATACAGCGTAAAGTTAATCATTTTCAGTAACCAGCGGATTCGAAGGCTGAGCTGCATCCCGGTTCACAGATAATCCGGTACGCAGGAACACAGCGCAAATCACAACCGCCAGCGTCGTAAAAACGGCCCCGCCGACAAACGCTAATTGATAACCGCCATGGAGCGCGGCGAGGGAACTTGCTCCCGCCGCGGTTAAGTGGCCGGTGCGCGCATCCGCCAGGCTGGCAAGCACCGCCAAACCCAGCGCACCGCCCATCATGAACGCGGTATTGACAATTCCCGAAGCAAGTCCCGAATCGTTGGAACTCACCTCGCTCATGGCGGCGAGCAACATCGGATTGAACGCCATACCGCAGCCCAAACCCATGAGTAACATACCGGGGAGAATATGCGCGGCAAAGTTTCCGCCGAGCGGCGCAAGCCCAAACAATAGCAATCCCATCGCCGCCAGTAATAATCCCCACACGAGCGGCAAGCGCAGACCGAAACGCAGCACCATCTTCGCTGAAAGGCCGAGTGAAAACGCCGCCATGATCAGGTTGGATGGCAGGAAGGCGAGGCCAATCTGTAGCGGGCTATAGCCAAGAACCCGTTGCATATCGAGCGCAGCGATGAAAAACCACGCGAACATGCCCGCCGCCCACAACACGCCAATGGCATTTGCAGTCGCCACATTACGCATGCGAAATAGGCTCAGCGGCATCAACGGCAAACGCACCCGCGCTTCGATAATGAGAAACACAGTGAACAGCAGCGCGGCAACCGCAAGCATTCCTAAGGTTTGCCCGGACATCCACCCGGCTTCGTTGCCGTTCACAATGGCGTAAACCGCCAGCATCAACGCCAGCGTGACCGTCACGGCACCGGCGATGTCGAGACGCCCAGTCGCGTGCCCACGGCTATCAGGGAGCACGACGAGACAGAGGGCGTACACCATCGCTCCGATGGGAATATTGACCAGGAAAATCCAGTGCCAGTTGAACGCGCCGGTCAACACACCGCCCAGCAATACGCCGATGCTGCCACCCCCCGCCATCACAAAGCCGAAGATACCCATCGCCTTGGCGCGCTCGGCCGGCTCGGTGAATAAATTCATGATCAGTGCGAGCGCAACCGCCGAGACGACCGCTCCGCCTAGCCCTTGTATAGCCCTGGCACCAATCAGTAGGGCTTGCGAGTTCGCCAGTCCACAAGCCAGCGATGCGAGCGTGAACAATACGATTCCCAACAGGAACAGCTTGCGGTTACCGTACAGATCGCCCAAGCGGCCGCCGAGCAACAGAAAGCCGCCGAAGGTCAGCATGTAGGCGTTCACGACCCAGACCAGCGAGGTTTGCGTAAAGCCGAGATCTTCCTGAATCGACGGTAGCGCGACATTCACGATGGTGGTGTCGAGCACGATCATGAGATCGCCCAAACAAAGCACCATGAGAGCCAGCCAACGCTGGCTATGATTCAGTGTGGCAGTCATTTCTTATGTCCCTATGTTGTGTTTCACGCACCCGCGCCGTTGAACATGCATTACTCCCCTCCCACCTGGTTCAGCATTTCCCCTCTCCCGAGGGCGGAAGAGGGGAAGATCTTGTAGCGCGGATTTTATCATCCCCAGTTTCACGCAAATGTACGCGCGTATCGATCATTGTGTCGGCAATTCGCGCGCGCATGCGGCCGCGCGCCCAAGCAGCAGCGTGCGTTCACGCGCGTTGCGGGTGAGCGCCGCCGCGCGTTCGAATTCCGTGCGCGCTTCTTCATGGCGCCCAAGCTTGACGAGCAGATCGCCGCGCACGCTGGGTAACAAGTGATAGTTCTTGAGCGCGGGCTCGGCACTCAATGTATCGACCAACTCCAACCCGCTGGCGGGGCCGAACGCCATCGCGAGCGCGACGGCCCGATTCAGTTCCACCACGGGCGACGGCGCAAGCTGGGCGAGCGCATCGTAGAGCGCCGCGATGCGTACCCAATCGGTGTCCGGCGCGGTGCGCGCACGTGCGTGATAGGCGGCGATCGCGGCTTGCAATGCATACGGTCCATACGCGCCGCCGAGCGCCTCGGCGCGCGCCAGCGCCGCAAGGCCGCGCCGGATCAGAAGCTGATCCCAGCGCGCACGATTTTGTTCCAGCAGCAAAATCGGCTCGCCCGCCGGACCCATGCGTGCCGCCGCGCGCGAGGCCTGAATTTCCATGAGTGCCACCAGGCCGTGCACCTCCGGCTCCTGCGGTGCAAGTTCCGCCAGGATACGCCCGAGACGCAAGGCTTCTTCGCAGAGCGTGGGGCGCATCCAGTCGTCGCCCGCGGTGGCCGAGTAACCTTCGTTGAACACCAGATAGACCACCTCGAGCACCGAGGCCAGACGCGGCGCAAGTTCGCCCTCACCCGGCACCTCGAAAGGAACATGCGCCTCGGCGAGCGTGCGTTTGGCGCGCACGATGCGCTGCGCGATGGTGGGCTCCGGCACGAGGAAGGCGCGTGCGATCTCGTCGGTGTTCAGACCGCCGAGCAGGCGCAAGGTGAGCGCCACGCGCGCCTCGCAAGACAGCACCGGATGACAGGCTGTAAAGACCAGGCGCAACAGGTCATCGCCGATGTCATCATCCAGTGCGTTATGGAAATCCAGCATAGCGGTCTCCTGCCCTGCATCGAGCTCACGCCCCAGCTCCTGGTGCTTGCGCTCAAGCAGCTTCTTACGGCGAAAAAGATCGATGGCCCGGTGCTTCGCGGTGGCCATAAGCCAGGCGCCCGGGTTATTCGGCACGCCCGACTCAGGCCACTGTTCGAGGGCGGCAAGCAGCGCATCCTGGGCGAGCTCTTCCGCCACTCCGACATCGCGCACCATGCGCGCGAGACCGGCGATGATGCGTGCCGATTCGATTCTCCAGACCGCCTCAACGGCGCGCTGGGTAGCGGTTGTTGTCATAAACACCATCCATTAATGCGAACTTAAGCGCCGCTCCTGGTTACGCTTTCCCACGCTGTCCCGCTTGCGGCTGCATCTCGGATAATCCGGCCGCGGCCTTCTGCACATCGGCGGGGAAATCCGACATTTCCTGCACCTGACGGATCTCGATCACTTCATTGGCGGACGCGGGGCAGCGCGATGCCCATTCGATCGCCTCTTCCTTCGACTTGACCTGGATCATCCAGTAACCGCCGAGCACCTCTTTCGCTTCGGCGAAGGGACCATCGGTCACCTTCGGTTTGCCGCCGGGAAACGCGACACGCGCACCCATCGACGGCGGGTGGAGTCCATCGAGCGCGAGCAGCACGCCGGCTTTTTGCAGGGACTCGTTATATTTCATCATCGCTTCCACCGCCTTGGGATCGGGCAGGGTGCCCGGTGCGGCAGTTTCGTAACCCTTGGGGATCATCAGCATCATGAAACGCATCGTCTTGGCTCCTTGTGATTTTGGATTGGGATTGACTACCGCCGCGGTTATTTCTTACCCGGCTTGGCGGATTCAATGTTTGCGCGCAGGCGCTCTTCCTGTTCGCGCAGCTCAGGCGTGAACTCGGCGCCGAAATCGTCCGCTTCGAATACCTGCCGGATCTCGATCTCCGACTCCGCGCCGGTGGGGTTGGGGCAGCGCTTGACCCATTCGATCGCTTCTTGTTTCGACTTTACCTGCCATAACCAGAAACCCGCGATCAGCTCTTTGGTTTCAGCGAAGGGCCCGTCGATCACGCTGCGCTTGTTTCCGGAAAACTTGACACGCGCACCCTTCGAACTTGGATGCAGACCCTCGCCCGCCAGCATCACACCGGCTTTTACCAGCTCTTCGTTGTACTTGCCCATTTCCGCAAGTAACTGTTCGCTGGGCATCACGCCCGCTTCGGTATTTTTATCCGCTTTGACTATCACCATGAATCGCATGTCGTTTCTCCTTGTGTTTTAAGTTAACCCCAACCGCGGGGTACCGGTTAAAGCTGCTTTCTGTATCTACGACGAACGGGACGGTGGGAAATCGACACGCGCGACAAATTTTTTTTCGCGCCTATATTTTACGCATCCGATTGGACCAGAAAAATTCTTATAGCGCGAAGTTGTCGAGCCCAAGCGCAATAAGCGGAATCAGCTTGTTGCGTAGCTGCGGACTGCTATTTTGCGCGCAAACCCAATGGATCGTTCGGATCGATGGCGTCCTGGAATGGCTTCTTACGATCCACATGAGTCAATTGGTAGACCTTGCCAATCCAATTATCGACCACGGCCTCGGCACTGTCGTGCCAGGTATTGTCTAATGCGGCGGTGATCAGCTCCTCCGGAAACCCGGGCAACGGCTGCTGGCGTTGTCGTGCAGCAATAACCTGGTCTTTGTGCTCGTCGAGCACGGCCTGATATTGCAAACTGAAATAATTTTCTACGAACGGCGGATAGTCGGCGCGGCTGCCCTGAAAATACCGGGCAACTTCGCGTTTATATTCCTTGAGCAGACTGTTGGTGTCGTATTCGGGATGACCTTGAAAGAATACCAGGCGAAATCCGTCCGCACTGACCGCCAGATGCACGCCCGCTTCTTCACTTTCCACCAATACGTGCAATCCCGCCGCTTCGATTTGTGCGCGGCTGATTTCATAAAAACGCGAATGCGGAACATCAAAGCGGGTGTTGACATCGGCGACCAGCGGATGACGCCGGTCCACAGTATGGTGCGAGTAAACTCCCCAGCGCTTAAAACCGCGCAGTTTGCGTTTTTGTTGATAACGAAACTGCAATACCGCGTGCGTGGCCAAGCACGAACAGAGCGTGGACGTGACATTTTCATAAGCCCAGTCGATCACTTCGATGAGCGGCTTCCAGAATGGTTCGCTCGACAGCTCCGGCTGCACCGGCTGCGCGCCGCTGATGATGAGCGCATCCAGACCTTGCGCCTTGATCTGTTCGAAAGTCTCGTAATACCGGTCGACATAAGCCTGGCCCTCTGTACCACGTTTTAATTCCTTGATGGTGAACGGATGCACATAAAACTGAGCAATCGCATTGCTCTCGCCGACCAGTCGAAAGAACTGGCGCTCGGTCGCCGCCAATGCGGCATCCGGCATCATGTTCAGCAACCCGATATGCAGCTCGCGAATATCCTGGTGCAGCGCGGCGTCCAGCGAGGTAATGCTTTCGCCGTCGCTGCGCAGGCGCTCGAAGGTGGGTAAATTGGAATGGGCAACCAGTGGCATGGATGTGTTTTTAAGTTAGGTAAAACGGCGTTCCAGTCTAGCGGCGCGGGGCGCTATCGACAAGACAGCTTAGGAATGGCGATCAAGCGCCGTCTCAATCAAGCGCAGAAACCCCGCCTCGTCGGTGACTTTGGCTACTTCGTCGGTGGTCACGGTGTAGCCGTGTTCGCGCGCAATCGCTTCGTAACGCGGAATACGTGAATAAAACAGACGCGGAAACATCCAGCGCACGAAGTCGTCCGGCTCGATCATCGCGACGTACTGAAGCTGCTTTTCCGCCATGTAGACGGCGAGTTGTTCATCCAAAAATGCTTCGCGGTAATACAGCGGCTTGGGGTCTTCCACCGCACGGCGGATCAAGGCCTGCTCGTCGTTTTTGGTGGCCTGGATGTACAGCACCAGCGTGTGTTTGCTGACCACCTCGATGGTCTGCGGATCGTCGAGTTCGCACACGCTGCCGCCGGCATCGTTCACGAAATGCGGATAGCCGTAAATCTCCTGCGCTTTGCGAATGAATTCCGGCACGTCGCGCATCGCGGCGACTTCCGCGACGCGATGCAAGTCCTGCCGGTGCTTGAATTCCGCAAGCCCCAGACCGCCGCGCTCGGGGTTGCCCAGCTTGCCCAGAAAACTCGATACCGGCTTGAGGTTGTCCACCGACAGATTATTGCGGATATAAATCGAGTCGGTGCGCAGCAGATCGCGCAAGAAAGGAATGTGCATGATCTGCTGCTTGATATTGTCAAGAATCGCCTCGTCCAAATAGCGTGTGCCGATGCGGTAGTCGCCGGAAAAGTGAAACCAGTGGCTGCGCCGCAGCATCATCGCCAGGCGGGTTTTGCCGACGCCGGACATGCCCAGCAAGGTAATGCAGCGGTTGTCCCAATCGCGAAACTCTTTAGCGCTCAATCTCACAATCACGGCTCCCGCTTGGTAGGTAGCAAAGAATTCTAGCGGAATGCCGATACAGTTGCAGTCTCGTTTGACGGCGCAGACGCTGCGCTCCGCACACAGACTCTACTGGCAGGATGCTGAACACCCCCGGGGTGGACGTAATCAGCATTCTGCCAGACCAATTCGAGCATTCCATCCGCTGCGCGCGCGAGGCTTTATGCCAAAAGAACAACGTCGTTTCAAACGTATCCCCTTCGACATGCCCGGGCGGATCATCAGCACCACCACCGTGCGCATCATCGACGTTTCACTCAAAGGCGCATTGATCGTCAAACCGCCCAAGTGGAAAGGGAGCATGGGCGAGGCGATTAGTATTGAAATTCCGCTCGACAGCAGCCACACCGTGATCCGCATGGATATGCGCGTGGCACACATCGAAGCCGAACGCATCGGCCTGGTGTGCGAATACATCGATCTCGACAGCATTACGCATTTGCGGCGGCTGGTGGAATTGAATATCGGCGACGATACCTTGTTGCATCGCGAGCTGGCTGAATTGGGGCATTAATGACCGGCGCAGGAACAGCGCCCCTACAGCCTGATGTGTTCCAACGCTTCCGCCAGACGTTTCACACCGGCGACTTCCATTCCATCCGCCTCGTGCTTCGCCAGATTCGCGTGCGGCGCGATGGCGTGCTTGAAACCGTGCTTCGCGGCTTCGCGTAACCGTTCCTGACCGTTAGGCACCGGCCGGATTTCACCCGCCAAGCCAACCTCCCCGAACACGACCAGTCCATCGGGTAACGGCCGGTTACGCAAGCTTGACAATATCGCCAGCAGCACGGCGAGATCCGCGCCGGTTTCAGTCACACGCATGCCGCCCACCACGTTCACGAACACGTCCTGATCATACGTCGCGATGCCGCCGTGACGATGCAGCACCGCCAGCAACATGGCGAGGCGATTTTGCTCCAGACCCAGCGTCACGCGGCGCGGGTTGGCAATGTGGCTTTCATCCACCAGCGCCTGAACTTCGACCAGCATCGGGCGCGTGCCTTCGCGCGTGACCATGATGACGCTGCCCGGCACCGGTTGTTCATGGCGCGACAGAAAAATCGACGACGGATTGGTGACCATGCGCAGACCTTTTTCGGTCATCGCAAACACACCCAGTTCGTTCACGGTGCCGAAACGGTTTTTCATCGCGCGCAGCACGCGGTAACGGCTGCCGCTGTCGCCTTCGAAATACAGCACAGTGTCGACCATGTGTTCCAGCACGCGTGGTCCGGCGAGCGTACCTTCCTTGGTGACATGACCGATCAGGAAAATCGCCGTGCCGCTTTGTTTGGCATAACGCACCAGTGCCGCCGTGCTTTCACGCAATTGCCCAACCGCACCCGGCGCCGATTGCAATTGCTCGGTATACACCGTCTGCACCGAGTCGATCACCATCACTTGGGGTTTTTGCCGCTGCGCGACTTCGAGTACTTTTTCAACCTGGGTTTCAGCGAACAACTGCATGCGCGGCGCACTCACGCCCAGCCGCTCGGCGCGCGCGCTGACCTGTGCCAAAGACTCCTCGCCGGTCACATACAACGCGGGCACGTCTTGACTCAAAGCCGCGACCGCCTGCAACAGCAATGTGGATTTGCCGATGCCCGGATCGCCGCCGATCAAAACCACCGAGCCGCGCACCACCCCGCCGCCCAACACGCGGTCGAATTCTTCCAACCCGGTGGACATGCGCTGCTCCGGCACAGAACCCACATCCGCCAGCGATTGCACCGTAACTGCGGTGCCGCTGTAATTGTCAAAGCGTGCTCCTCGCTTGCCGGCGCTCTCCTGCTGGACCTCCTCGATCAGGCTGTTCCAAGCGCCGCAGTCGGCGCACTGTCCCGCCCACTTGGGAGCTTGTGCGCCGCACTGGGTACACGCATAGACGGTTTTTGCTTTAGCCATGTTGTTTCACTTTAATAAAATGACAGTTAAGGCTACTGGAACCCTAGGATTTCCGTATATCATTTTCATTCCGGACTCCTCCCGTATAATTGTAAAGAACTGTAACTTTACAATCTGATTAATCGGAAATATCGGTTAATTCTTTTCCTGAATCTTCCTGAAATTTTTTTCGCGACTCAAGTCTCAGTCCATGCGCAGAGCGATCTATACGATTCTACTTCGGTTGACCTGAATTCAGATCAACCGAATTTAGCATGTAAACATGGGGGACTTGGGAACACTCCTTACCGTCAGGCTTACACGCTAAAACCCGGGGTTAGGAATCCCTTTTGTCACTGGAGGCACTATGAAACTTTTTCGTGTAATTCTTCCCATTATGGGTGTGCTGGCTGCGCATGGAGCATTCGCGCAATCATCATTCCCTGGAAATCTGGACAGGTTATGTACTTCGCAAGTTCCACCACTTGGCGCACCGAACTTGTCTTGCGACGATTGTCATGTGTCTAACAGGTCCACAGCAACAACCAAGCCTGGTTACATCGCTTACAATGGCGGCAGCACCGCGCAAAAACTGGCGCTGTGCCTGGGGCCAACGACCACTCCTATGCCGACGGCGACACCGACTCCACGTCCGACGACAACACCTGTTCCGGGAGCAACACCTACCCCGCGCGTGACGCCGACGCCAGGTATAACTCCGACGCCCCGCAGCCGTCCGCCACGCAGAAGCCGCCGCAGTGGCAGCCGCGAATCAGACGATGATGATGATGATAAGGACGACTAGGCTACTTGATTAAATCACAGCAAAAACCGAGGGGCTCAGGCCCCTTGTTTTTTTTATCCAAAATAGAATTTTTTCCTTACTCTGCGCGATTTCTTATACAAACCTCGCCTATCTCGATCCTGCTGATTCATGTACCGAAGCAGATTGACTTAATCACAAGTGCCAATGCGTGATAAATATCTTGCCTTAATATCCCCTGAAACATTTTTCGCGACGTAAGTCTCAGCTCATCAATTGATCAATCTATACGATTCGCTTCGTTGTCTGTTTTAGGATCGGCCGATTTAGCGCATAACCGTGAGGTGTTTGATCAACACGATCAACCGTCAAGTTTAGACGCTGAAACCCCGGGGTTAGGAACCCCTTTTGTAACTGGAGGCAATAATGAAACTTTACCGAGTAATAATTCCCATCGCATGTGCGCTCGCCGCGAATGATGCATTTGCATTCTCGTCATTTATATCTAATCTGAATTCGCTGTGTACCTCGCAAGTCCCCCCGCTGGGTGCACCGAATTACGACTGCATCAACTGCCATGTTTCCAGCTCTGATGTAGCAACTCCCACCACGAAACCGGGCTATCTCGCTTAT
>CAZHHW010000069.1:11727-17744 GCA_964532385.1 uncultured Gammaproteobacteria bacterium
ACGGCAACACCCACACCACGGCCGACTGCAACGCCAACACCGATGCCTACGGCAACGCCGACACCGCGTCCCACTGCAACACCCACGCCGCGGCCGACTGCAACCCCGACACCGATGCCCACGGCAACGCCGACACCGCGTCCCACTGCAACCCCGACACCGATGCCCACGGCAACGCCGACCCCTCGTCCGGTCTCAACACCGACACCGTTCGTGACGCCGACACCGGGTGTGACGCCGACGCCTCGCCATCGTCCACCGCGCAGAATCCGGCGTAGCGGCGATTCAGATGATCGCGACGATCACGACGATCACGACGACTAAAAGGGCTCGCAAAAAAACCGGGGAGGCTGCTTGCCTCCCCGGTTTTTTTTATTCTCCATTTTCAATGCGGATAAATGGAAACCCGGCGCCGTTTCAATTTTCGATTTCCGTTATACGCACTCGCTGTGTAATTCCGCACACCAATTCATAGGGGATGGTTCCCGCGCAACGCGCAATTTCTTCCACCGGCAAACCTTGCCCCCATAACACCACGGGATCTCCGGCCTGCGCGTGCGGCTGGCTGCGCAGGTCGACCGTGATCATGTCCATCGACACGCGGCCGATCAATGCGACGCGCTGACCGTTGACTAACACCGGGGTGCCGCTGGCCGCATGACGCGGATAGCCGTCGCCATAACCGAAGGCGACCACGCCCACCGGCATGTCTTGCGGACACACCCAGGAACCGCCGTAACCAATGGGATCGCCTTGCTTGAACTGATTAACCGCAATCAGCCGGGACTTAATTGTCATGACCGGCAACAAGCCTTCCTGCGCCGCGCTGCTGTCGATAAATGGCGATATCCCGTACAGCATCAGACCAGGCCGCACCCAATCGTAATGAGTCTGCGGCCAGGCGAGAATGCCCGCCGAGTTGGCCATGCTGCGCGCGTTATGTTGCGCCTGGGTAGCGCTCTCGAAGCACGCGACTTGCTGCGCGGTCATGGTGCTGCCGCGCTCATCGGCATTGGCCAGATGCGTCATGAGAATCCGGTTCGGAGCGACGCCGGGACAGGCGCGCAGACGGCGTAATACATCGGGGAGATGTTCCGGGGCAAAACCCAGGCGATGCATGCCGGTATCGATTTTGACCCAGACTTGCAACAAGTGAGCGACATCGAAGCGCGCGGCTTCCAGCAAGTGCAATTGCGCCGTGTGATGCACAACGATATCGAGTCGTTCTTTCTGTACCAGCGGTATTTCAGCCGCTTCGAAGATGCCTTCAAGCAGCATGATGCGTTGTGTGATACCGGCCGCGCGCAGTTCCAGGGCTTCCTCAATCGAGGCGACTGCGAATGCATCCGCCCCGCCCAGTGCATGCGCCGCACGCACGATGCCATGCCCATAGCCGTTGGCTTTGATGACAGCCGCCACGCGCGCACGCGGCGCAAGCTGGCGAACCCGTTGCAAGTTTTGGCGCAGCGCGGAAAGATTAACTTCCGCCAAAGCCCCTCGGCTCATCCGTAATCCTCGTTGTGGTAATCGCCTGAGGTAAAGTTTTCAAAGCGCGTGTACTGGCCTAAAAATGTCAAGCGCGTGGTGCCGATCGGGCCGTTACGTTGTTTGCTGATGATGATTTCGGCCGTGCCTTTGTCCGGGCTGTCTTCGTTATAAACTTCATCGCGGTAAATAAATACGATCAAGTCCGCATCCTGTTCGATGGCACCGGATTCACGTAAGTCCGACATCACCGGCCGTTTGTTGGGGCGTTGCTCCAGGCTGCGATTGAGCTGCGACAGCGCGATCACCGGTACTTTTAACTCCTTGGCCAACGACTTCAAACTGCGCGAGATTTCGCTGATTTCGGTGACGCGATTTTCTTTGGTGCCGCCGACCTGCATCAATTGCAGGTAGTCGATGACGATCAAGCCCAGGCCATGTTCGCGCATGAGCCGGCGCGCGCGGGCGCGGACTTCGTTGGGTGTCAATGCCGGCGAGTCGTCGATGAAAATCGGTGCGTCGGCCAGCAAACTCACCGCCGAAGTCAGGCGCGGCCAATCGTCGTCGGAAAGTTTGCCGGTACGCACGCGGTGCTGGTCGATGCGGCCCAGCGACGACATCATGCGCATCGCCAATTGCTCGCCGGGCATTTCCATCGAGAATACCGCCACCGGCGTTTTGTTCTTGATCGCGGCATGTTCAACGATATTCATCGCGAACGAGGTTTTACCCATCGACGGACGGCCCGCCACGATAATGAGATCGGAGGCTTGCAAACCGGAAGTGCGGTCGTCGAAATCGCTGTAGCCGGTGGGAATGCCGGTGATGGGATTGTCGAGGTGGAATAACGTATCGATGCGGTCGACCGCTTTGACCAGCAAATCTTTCAGCGGAGAAAATCCGCGCCGCCCGCGCGCGCCCTGATCCGCGATGTTGAATACCAGACGCTCGGCATCGTCGAGCAATTCTTCGCTGTCGCGCGCGCCTTTGTTGTACACCGAGTCGCTGATTTCGACGCCCGCCTGCGCCAACTGGCGCAACACCGCGCGTTCACGCACGATTTGCGCATAGGCTTTGATGTTGGCGGCCGAGGGTGTGTTCTTGGCCAGCGCGCCCAGGTAGGCCAGACCGCCGGCTTTATCGAGAATGCCGACATCCTGCATCCATTCCGACAGCGTGATGACGTCGAACGGCTTGGTCAAACGGCTGAGTTCCGCCACCGCGCGAAAAATCATGCGGTGGTCATGCCGGTAAAAATCATCCTCCGCCACGATATCCGACACCTGATCCCAGGCTTCGTTATCGAGCATCAAGCCACCCAGCACGGACTGCTCCGCTTCAATGGAATGCGGTGTCACCTTTAGCGCATGGGTGGCGGAATCTTCAACACGATTGGCATAAGCGAGGTCTTGCATGACAGCTCCAGGGTAGTCACACCGGTCACGCGAACGGGGAGCTAGTTTGCGCACAAGGGCGGGGAAGTTCAATCGGGTAAGACGGGTATTTTAATGCACTCATCCGAATTGCGGCACGCTCACGCGCATTTACTCAGCGATGCCGTAAACCGCCGGGTATCCGCATTGCAATAATCCTTTCAATGTGCTCGCAACCTCACCACACCTTCGCCGTTTCGCAGAAATTTTTTCATGAACGTTTTCTGCTGCTTTTTAGCGTAAATGCGACTTGCTTTACAAAACCCATTCACCCCGCCGCCATGCAACGTGACGGGCTTGACATCTCCAGTTGCACTGACTCTTTACGATTCGAAACATAAGCGAGTACCAAAAAAATGCAGTCAGGGGTGTGTCATGGAGCATGTCGGTAGCCGGATCTACATTCAAGCGCAGTCACGTTCTGCACTACGCCCTGTGCGCCGAATTTCCCCATTGATTTGTTTGTCTTGCGTCAACGTGCGCGGCCCACGCACGTAAGGGATCGCTTTTATTTCGTCTTTGCCAAGGAGGATGTACGCATGCACCGGAGTCCAAATTTAATCGCGCGCCTTTCACCACGGGGAATCACTTTCAGCGCTGCTTTACCGGCTTATCTAGTTTTATTATTCACGTTCTTGTTGCTGCCCGGTTGTAATGAATCGGGTTCCACGCCAAGACCTACCGGTTCTACTCAGGTCAATTTGTCGGCGGCGGCGGCGCGCGGCGCCACACAGTATACGAACCTCGGTTGCGACAAATGCCATGGCAGCGACGGCAAAGGGATGGGCGAAAATCCCGCCTTGACCGATCCGGCCACCGTCGTCGATTTAAAAACCATGATCGAATACAACATGCCGCCGCAGAACGCAGGCAGTTGCACCGGCGCCTGTGCCACCGACATCGCGCAGTTCATTTACGAAACCATCACCACCAAAACCAATGTGCCGGTGCCGACGGGAGCGGAGTTGTATGTCGACCTTGGTTGCGTCACTTGCCACGGCGCAAACGGCAAGGGCACGGGTACGACGCCTCCCTTAACCGATCCGACCACGGTCGCGCAACTCATTAAGACCATCGCCACCACGATGCCGCCGGCGGCGATCGGGAGTTGCAGTGGTATGTGCGCCACGCTGCTTGCACAGTATGTGTACAACAGCTTTACCGATAAAACCAACCCGGCACCCGCCGCCACCGGCGCGTCATTGTTTGTGGATCGCGGCTGCGCTGTTTGCCACGGTGCCGACGGCAACGGTGTGGCCCCCAGTCCGCCGTTAACCAAAGCCTCAAACCCCGCTCAACTCGCGGTAGTGATCGCCACCACCATGCCGCCAAGCGCGGTGGGTAGCTGCACCGGCACCTGTGCGACGCTGCTGGCTGAATTTATCTACGAAAAATTTACCGATAAGACGGTGCCGGTGGTAACGATTACCGATCCGCTCGCCGGTCTGCCGGTGGGCGGCGCGCAAATGACGGCGTTGTGCGCACGCCTCGCGACACAGAATATAAATGATCGCGTACGCACCGCATTTTGCGGCGCGACACCGCGCACCATCACGTCGTTAACGCAACTGCAAACAGCACTTGGTCTGGCCTTCCCCACCAACCCGGTTCCTGGGCGCGGCAACAATGGAAACCCCGGCAACGGACCCGCATTTGCAATTTCCGGACACTCGTCGTCGCTGGTGCTGCGTAGCGTGTCAGCCATCAACCCGCGCGCGATTTTGTTTACGCCACCAACCGGTAATCCGATCCCGGGATTCGTCGCCCTGGGCTTTGTGCGCGGCGACCAATTCGCGGAAATCATTGCCCACAACCCCACCTCCGGCGTGCTCGACTTTTATCTCGCGCGCTTCACGCAAGCGTGCAATACGACCAACAGCTGCACGCCGGGCAACTTGCTGACGCCGGCGGTCGAGAGCAACTGGACGTCCTTCCAGATTTACGACGAAGCCGATTTGAAAAACACCATCGTCGACTGTACCCAGTGCCATCAGACGGGCGGTCCCGCGACGGCGCGTATTTTGCGCATGCAAGAACTGGCGAATCCGTGGAACCACTGGTTCCGCGACAATCGTGTCGGCGGACAAACCTTGATCGCCGATTATCAAGCGGCGCACAGAAGGAACAACGTCACCGAAGGTTACGCCGGTATTCCCGGTGCATTGATCAGTTCATCCGACCCAGCACTGCTGGAAGATTTAGTCCGGCAGAATGGCTTCGGCAATCAACCAAACCAGTTCAACAGCGGCAATATCGAACAACAGGTCAACGCGACCCCCGGCCAGCCGCAAAACAATAACACTCCGGGAACCAGCACCACGTGGAACACGATTTTCAACCGCGCGGTGTTGGGCCAGGCAATCCCGGTGCCGTACCATGACATCAAGGTCACCGAGTCGGCCACGCTGGCTACGCTGACGGCGGCCTATCAAAATTTCCTCGCGAATCCCGCAACCGCCGGCACGCTACCCGATCTGCGCAACGTGTTCAAAACCTCGCGTTTGTTTGAGATCGCGGGCATCGCGGCACGCCCCGGGCTCGACGGTCCCGGCATCATTACCGAGATGTGCACGCAGTGCCATAACTCGCGACTGGATCAAACCATCACCCGGTCGCGCTTCAACGTGAACCTGACGGCGATGAGCAACCTGGTCGGCGGAGTACTTACCGGCGCCGCACGCGATACAGAAATCGGCGTGGCGATCACACGCTTGTCGCTACCCATCGAAGACGTCCGCAAAATGCCGCCGGAAACGTTGAAAACCTTGTCGGCGGCGGAAATCAACACGGTCGTGACTTATCTGTGTACGCAAGTCACGGCACCGATACCGCAGTGTGCCGGCAGATAATGTCAAGCCTACGTCCCCTCGTTAACTAACGAGGTTTTTTTGTAGGAATTTGCCCGCGGCGGTGTTTCTTAAAGAGGAGCGCGGGCGTCCCGCCCGCAGTTTGCGGCCGGGACGGCCGCGCTCCCATTACGCCGCACCGCTAAGGTAGCGACGCAATCGCCGCGGGCGGCGCTCCAACTAGAGTGTTGTAGTGACATAGGAGTCGTTCATCATGTCGAACAGCAACGCCAGCGCAGCCATCGCGTTTGAT
>CAZHHW010000070.1:0-17707 GCA_964532385.1 uncultured Gammaproteobacteria bacterium
AAGTTTTAAAGAAAGCGATGGGCGGTGTGTTGTTCATCGACGAAGCTTATTACTTGTACAAACCCGAGAACGAGCGCGACTACGGCGCCGAATCCATCGAAATTCTGCTGCAAATCATGGAAAACAACCGCGATGATCTGGTCGTGATCCTCGCCGGCTATAAAGATCGCATGGACAAGTTCTTCCAAAGCAATCCCGGCATGTCGTCGCGCATTGCGCACCACATCGACTTCCCGGATTATTCGCCTGATGAATTGTTGTCGATTGCGCAACTGATGCTGAAAAAGATGCAGTATGCGTTCAGCCCCGAGGCAACCAAAGCGTTCCTCGAGTACATTGAGCGGCGCCAAAAACTCCCGCATTTTGCCAATGCGCGCTCGATGCGCAACGCATTGGATCGCGCCCGCTTACGTCAGGCGAACCGCCTGTTCGAATCGGCCAGCAAAAAACTTTCCCGGCACGAGCTGATGACGCTGGAAGAACGCGACATCCGTGCCAGCCGCGTATTCGAGGGAAATCGCGACTGAGAGTACTGCCGCAACCTCATTCACCGCCTACGCCACACCGTAGGCGGCTTATTGTCGAGACCCGCGCGCATTTTCCAGCGCGCGGCAAATTTCCCTGGCGCCCTGCAACAGGCGCGGAGTGGAACGCTGAATGTAATCGGGCTCGACAAAATACAACTGCTTGTTACGCACCGCGCGCAGCGACGGCCAGCGCGCCCATTGACTCAAACCATGATCCTCGCTGCTGGCTGAACCGCTGGCAATAATCACCTGCGGGTCGGCCGCGAGCACCGGCTCCACGCCGACTTCGGGTGCAAGCACCGGCAGCGCCGCAAACACATTTTTTCCGCCGCACAATTCCAGCACCGCGCTGACCATATGCCGGCCGTTCAACGTGATCAACGGACGATCCCAGATTTGATAAAAAACCGTGACCACGGGTTGGTCCGCATAGCGGTCATGCAACTGCCGCAGACCCGCGCGAAATTCGCTGCCGGCCGCCGTGGCCGAAGTTTCCGTTCCGGCCAACCGGCCGAGGCGTTCGAGAGTGGTGGCGACGTCGTCCAGCTGGCGGGGCTCGCTTAAAAATACCGGGATATTGAATTTAAGCAGCCGTTCGATGGCCCCCGCGGGATTGCCGCTGCGCCATGCGACGATTAAATCCGGTTTTAAACTCAGCAGCGTTTCCAGATCCAGCGCACCGGCTTCGCCGACCAGGGGCACCTGCCGCGCGGCCGCGGGATAATCGCTGTAACGCACCACCCCCACCACGGATTTACCGGCGCCGGCGGCGAACAATAACTCGGTCACATGCGGCGCCAGGCTGACAATACGTTGAGCGGGCCGGGTTAATGTCACGGTACGGCCCGTGTCGTCGACGACACTGATGTCAGCCGCCGCGGAAACCGTGAGCCAGGCCAGTGCGAACCACGGCCATTTCATAATTTTGGAATACGTAGAATTTTTCCCACCTCGAGGGTTTCGCCCTGGATCTCATTCAACTGGCGCAGGAGAGCGGCACTGACCTGATAATGTTGTGCGATACCCGCGAGGGTTTCGCCGGGCTTGATGACATGCTTTACATTCCCCGCCGCCAGCACGGTGCCGGGCGGCGCGTGATCGGAAAAATAGCTGCGTATGCCGCGCAATACCGAGTTGGCGATCAATTCCTGATACATCGGATCGTGTAATTTGTATTCTTCGTTGCGGTTGGAAATAAATCCGGACTCGACCAGCAAGGAAGGAATACCCAGCGATTTCAGCACCACAAACCCCGCCTGCTCCACACGGCCTTTGTGCACGCTCCCGACCTTGCTCAACTCGCCCAGCACGCGCGTACCCAGATCCAAGCTCGCCTCGATGGTGCCGGATTGAGACAAATCCAGCAACACGGAAGTGAGGATATCGTCCTTGTCTTCCAGACTCACCCCGCCGATGGCGTCGGTGGCATTTTCGCTGTCGGCCAGCCAGCGTGCCGCTTCGCTGCTCGCGCCTTTGGCGGACAGCGCGAATACCGAGGCGCCGCGCGCGGCCGGGTTTTTGCGGAACGAATCGGCGTGAATCGACACGAACATGTCGGCGCGCTGGGTCCGCGCCATGCGTTTACGCCCGCTCAAACTCACAAAATAATCGCCGTTGCGGATCATCAGGGCGCGCATGCCGGGCTCATGCTCGACTTTATCCTGCAAGCGTTGCGCAATCGCCAGCGCCACGTGTTTTTCCTGGGTGCCGCCCGGACCGATGGCGCCCGGATCTTCGCCGCCGTGCCCGGCATCCACGGCCACCACCACATCGCGCAATGGTTCACTCTGAATAACGGCCGGTGCATTCAAGACGGGCAGCGTGGCGGGTAGCGATGGACCTGCTTCGCCGGACGCATCTTCGCGCAGCAAGTCGATCACCAGGCGGTGGCCGTAACGTTCATTGGGTTTGAGCAAAAAGCTTTTCGGCCGTACCCGCGCGCTCAGGTCGAACACCACGCGCAAGGTATTTTGTTCGCGCATCGCGTAACGTGCCTCGGAAAAAATGTTATTGCTGACTTTAAGTCCGTCGAGAAGCGCGCCCGCTTCCACTCCGATAATGTCAACAACCACCCGCTCAGGATCATGCAACTGCGAAAGTTGATGGGCCACCGGCGCGGAGATGTCGAACACCACACGCGTGCTGTCGGGCGCCGACCAAGTGCGCGCACCGTCGATGCGCGCGGTTTGTGCTGCCGCATTTGCGCTTATAAACAGACTTAACAGCAACCACCACCACGTCATGACTTTACCTTCCTACTGCACTGTTGATATCTGGCCGAGACAGGAATCCCTTACTAAATTCGGCAACCCCACTTCTTCCCCTGCAAGAGGGAAGGAATGGGAGGACAAACACATCTCCCTTCATCACCCGCATCCTAACCTTCTTCCTTGCAGGGGAAAGGAATAGTCTCATCCTGATCCTTCGCCGTGTTGACCGAAGCAAACAGCGTCGCCAGCACTTCGCGTCCCTTATCGGTTGCCGCACGCAAACATAAATGGCGTGCATTTCCTGCATAGTCCAGATGAACTTCCACGTCCGCTTGCGGCAAGACGCCCGCGCCGCGCTCCGGCCATTCCACCAGCACAAACGCGCCGGGTGCGAAATAATCGCGCACGCCCATTAACTCCAGTTCTTCGGCAGCGGCGATGCGGTAAAGGTCAAAATGATAAGCCGCGCCGCCCGGCAATTCGTAAGGTTCCACCACGGTAAAGGTCGGGCTCTTTACTTGGCCGCGCACGCCCCGCGCGCGCAGGAAGCCGCGTACGAAGGTGGTCTTGCCGGCACCCAGATCGCCGTGCAAATACATCGTAATGCCTTGGCTGCAGGCCTGCGCGACGCGCTCCGCACAGGCGAGCGTCGCGGCTTCATCGGGTAAAACTTGTGCATATTCGTTATTCATGGCAACACCGGATTCACGGCGGCGCGCAATTGCGCCAGCACCTCGCTCGCCAGCAACCCGCGTTCGCCCGCACGCGCGGCGCGGTCGGCGGCGTCGGCGTGCACATACACGCCCACGCACGCGGCATCAGTCAAGCTCAGACCCTGAGCGAGCAAGCCTGCGATCACGCCGGTCAATACATCGCCCATGCCACCGCTGGCCATGCCGGGATTTCCCGCATCGCAGAGGTACATTGAAGAGTCCGGCCCGGTAATCAAAGTTCCCGCGCCTTTTAATACAATCACCCCGCCATAGGTTTTTTGCAGTGCCGACGCCGCCGCAAAGCGATCGCGCTGCACCAGCTCGGCCGTGGTGTTGAGCAACCGCGCGGCCTCGCCGGGATGCGGTGTGAGCACCCAGTGGTCGCGATGCACCGGATCAGCCGCAAGCAGGTTGAGCGCGTCGGCATCGACCACGCAAGGCAGGCCGGTTTCCAGAACTTGCCCGAACAGAATGCGCGCCCATGCGCTCTGCCCCAAACCGGGACCGATGGCGATGACCGTGGCGCGCGCCAACACCCGCCGCACTCCGGCCGCATCAGTCACGCCCTGGCACATCAATTCCGGACGCGCCAGGCTCAACAGCGCGGCATGTTCGGGGCGCGTCGCGACACTCACCAGACCGGCGCCAACACGCGCGGCGGCTTCCGCCGCCAAGCGCGCCGCGCCGCTCATGCCGATCTCGCCGCCGAGAATCGCGGCGTGGCCGAAGTGCCCTTTATGCGCGCTGCGCGAGCGCGGCGGCAGACGCGCGTGCACCCACGCGGGCGCGATGCGCAGCGCGTCCGGCAACACGTGCGCATAAACCGGCGCAGGTATTTGCAAATCATCGAAGCTCAACGCGCCGCAATGGTCGGGGCCGGTGCCGGTAAGCAATCCTTGCTTCATGCCGACGAACGTCAGCGTCGCGCTTGCGCGTACCGCCTCGCCCCACACGTGCCCGGTGTCGGCATCTAAACCGGAAGGCAAATCCACCGCCAGCACCGGCTGGCCGCTTGCGTTCAACGCGGCGATGGCGGCGCGCCAAACGCCGCTCACTTCGCCATGCAACCCGGTGCCCAGCAGCGCGTCGACCCACACGTCGCAGGACGGCAACGCGTTTTCATCCCACCGGGGCACAGGCACGCCGGCCGCTTCCAACCGCTGCAATACGGTCAGCGCATCGCCCTGAATTTTGGCATGCGCGCCGACCAGGAACACACACACACGCAACCCGGCCGTGTGCGCATGGCGCGCGATCACAAAACCATCTCCGCCATTGTTGCCGCCGCCGCACAGTACGCCCACGCTGCGCGCCGCGGGCCAGCACGCCGTCAAGTGTGCAAAACACGCCGCCCCGGCACGCTCCATCAAGGCCGCGCCGGGCAGCTTGTGTTCAGCCATCGCGATGCGATCCAGCGCGCGCACTTGTGCGGCGCGATACAGGTGTACGGGCAGCTCGTTCATGACGCGTTATCATAGCGGCTATGACTTCTATTACAAACGGCACTAATACGGCGCCTCTGGATTACGCCGCACTCGCCGCGCAAATAAAACGCTGGGGCGGCGAGTTGGGTTTTGCGCGCGTCGGCATCACCGATACCGAATTGAGCACGCACGAAACTCATTTGCTTAACTGGCTGGACGCAGGCATGCACGGCGACATGGAGTACATGGCACGCCACGGCACGAAACGCAGCCGCCCGGCGGATCTGATTCCCGGCACGCTGCGGGTGATATCCGTCCGCATGGATTACTGGCCGGAACCCAGCGCCGCAGCGCAGCAAGTATTGAACGCTGAGCAACTGGGCTATGTATCGCGCTATGCGTTGGGACGCGATTATCACAGCGTGATGCGCAAGCGCCTGCAGAAACTGGCACAACGCATCGAACAGCAGGCTGGCCCGTTTGGTTATCGCGCCTTCAGCGACAGCGCGCCGGTGCTGGAAAAAGCTCTGGCGGAAAAAGCCGGCTTGGGCTGGATCGGCAAGCATTCCAATCTATTGCAGGAAAAAACCGGTTCATGGTTTTTTCTGGGCGAGTTATACACCGACTTGCCGTTACCGCTGGATACACCGCACCTCAATCATTGCGGCACCTGCCAGGCCTGCATCGACGCCTGCCCCACCGGCGCGATTGTCGCGCCTTATCGCGTGGATGCGCGGCGCTGCATTTCCTACCTCACCATCGAGTTGCGCGGCAGCATTCCGGAAGAATTCCGCACGGCGATGGGCAATCGCATTTACGGCTGCGACGACTGCCAGCTGGTCTGCCCCTGGAATAAATTCGCACAGGCCACGGCGGAAGCGGAGTTTTTGCCACGCCATCGACTGGATGCGCCGCAACTGACGGAATTGTTTGCATGGAGTGAAGCGGAGTTTTTGCAGAATACCGCAGGCTCGGCGATCCGCCGCATCGGTTATCTCTGCTGGCTGCGCAATATCGCGGTGGCCTTGGGGAATGCGCGCACCTCGACCCAGGTGCTGCGGGCCTTGCGTTTGCGCGAACAGCATGAATCCGAATTAGTGCGCGAACACGTCGCGTGGGCTTTGCGACAACACCGTTAACCGCGGCCGGAGAAATATAGAAATACCGGCAGCGCCAGCCACAACAACCCTTTCACCAGAAAAAAAATAAAACCGGCGATTCCCAAACGCCGCCACCAGACAGGACAGGCACCTTTGCGAACCGCCGCGGCAATTTCCAAACGGCCGGTTTTAGTCTGCGTAACGTTCAAAGCACCCAACGGCAATGAAGGTGGTGCAGAGGTGGATTTGGGAGACATGACTCTGGCCATGGCAAGGATGGATAACAGTGCTGACGTGACCTTAACGGACTCCAGCGCGGCAAACTTGAAGTGAATCGATTTTGATTGAAGAAACAGACGGGGAATGTCTGTTATCGCGCTTACATGGAAGGATGATTTATTGGCCGATCAATTTGTGTTCAATTTAACCGACGTCCCTGTCATTGCTCAATTGCTTCCCAATTGCTCAAAGTTATCCACAGCCTTATCCACCGATTTTGTGAGTAACTTGTGGGCTGCCGCACAAACAACGTTTGCTGATTATGGCAAAGGCAATGCGCACTTCCAGATCCCGCAAAACTTAAGATGCGCTCAACAGATAAATATTGGTATGCAACGTTCCGGTGTCGCTGGTTTCCGGCACCGGCAGCGGCGGCGAACTCCGCACAAAAATCGTCATTTTCATTTCCGGATGCAGGCTGCAACTTAAGTCCACGACGCCTTTATGATCGAATTCCAGCGCCTTGCTGGTGCCGGGCCGAAGCTCACCGTTATCCAATACGAAATCCGGCGAGGTGCTTACGAGCTTGTGCGTCACACCGTCCCGGTTCAAAAAATTCACCTGATCCCCCGGCTTCAGGGCGAGGAAAATATCGGAAAATTTATGCTGGTGTTGTTGGCTCTCCGCAAATTTTTGCTGAGTTTGATTACCACGCGAAATATCGGCGTACACCACACCGCCGGTGATGATGATTGCAGCTATTAATGCCATGACACTGTTTAAAGGTTTAATCCGCATCGCTATCCCTCCGGTTTTCAAGCAATGAATTTTTTTAGACATACCGGCCAATTCATGCAGAAGGCTAGGACGCTGCATTCTGACCGGAGGATGCGTACTCCACTCTCTTCCCCTTAAGCCAATATGAACTGGGCGTACATACGGGGCCGGCCAGCTTCACGCAACCCGCAGTGGTGGTACGTACACCGGCAAAATCTTTATCCATTCCCAGCAGTCGCTTACGCGTTGCCCGGACCCAAGACATCAACAGACTTGACGAATTAGCCAAAGAGCAGAGAATGCGCAACAAGCTGGACATTTTTCCAATGGGGTCCGTGACACACTCGCATCGAGTCTTCCACTAAATTGTCAATACGTGGATAACAATTTACGGGTCGGCGCTTTTACGCTCGGCCTGCAAGATATTATCGAAAGCGGCAGGGATGCTCCCGCTCTCGACTTAGAGGGATTTCCAGAATGCACGACACTCATGTCCGGGGGCGGATATGACCCAGGAACCTATTACCGATTCATTAAGTCCGACTTTCAACGCCGATCTTATGATCGAAGCTTTGAAAAACAGTCAACAACAGCTTCTTTCATGCATCAAGCTCGCGCCGCTCAGCATCGCCATGTTCGATCGCGACATGCGTTACCTCGCCACGAGCGCGCTCTGGATTGTGGATTACGGCCGGGGTTTCACCGATTTAACCGGGAAATCGCACTATGAAATCCACCCCGACCTACCCGCGCGCTGGAAAGAAATTCACCAGCGCGGGCTCAACGGCGAAACACTGAAAAATGACGATGATTTGTGGGTGCACGCCGATGGCAGCAAACACTGGCTGCGCTGGTCGGTGACGCCATGGCGTGACCTGCATAGCGAAATTGGCGGCATTATTATTTCGGCCGAGAACATCACTGAACGTAAGCAAACAGAAGCCGCCTTGAGCGCGCGCGAAGAACATTTCCGTACCCTCTTCGAGCAGGCCACGGATGGCATTCTGGTGACCGATGCGCTGGGGAAATTCGTGGATGCCAATTCCGCAGCTTGCCGGCAATTGGGATACGGGCGCGAAGAATTACTCACCATGAATGCCACCAGCATCGTCTTGCCCGAGGATGTCAAACGCATCGTCCCTGAAATTGAGCGCATCTCAAGCGCACACGGCGAGGTCGTGCGAGCCGATTGGCAAATTCGCCGCAAGGACGGCTCCATCTTTCTCGCCGAGGCCACTTCCAAACAACTGCCCAGCGGACACCTGCAAGCCTTTTTGCGCGACGTGACCGAGACTCGGCGTACTCAGATGCAGCTCCATGAGCGCCAGCATTTCCTACAACGCATCCTCGATGCCGAGCCAGGTACGGTATACATCTACGACCTAAATACACTCAGCAATATCTACATTAACCGTCACTGGCTGATCGCTTACGGCTATTCTCCCGAAGAAATGGCGGCCATGGGCGCGAATGCTCTCACGCAGATTATTTTTCCTCACGACCAGGCACGTATCGTCGAACACCACCAAGCGTGGCGGCAAGTATCCGGGGATGAAATACGTGAAATTGAATACCGTGTGCGCACCAAGTCCGGTGAGTGGCGCTGGCTGCACAGCCGCGAAACGGCTTTTACGCACGACGACGCCGGACGAATCACCCAAGTCCTGGGCATCGCGCACGACATCACCGAACGGCGGAATGCGGAAATTGCCTTGCGCGAAAGCGAGCAGCGCCTTAACGCCGCGCAACGCATCGGCGCCATAGGTTGCTGGGAATGGGATCTGGCGACCGATCTGATCACCGGCTCACAGGAAATGTATCGATTATTGGGCGTCGATCCTGCCAATACCGACGCGAATGTGTTTGCGCTGCTCGATCGTTTGGTTCATCCGGATGATCGCGAAGAGATTCGCCGCAACGCACTGGAGGTCCGCGCACGCGGCGTCATCACACCGCTTGAGTTCCGTCTGGTAACGCCGGACGGAAGCGTACGCTGGATGGCTTCGCAAGGTCAGCCGCAAACCGATGCGGAAGGCAATATCGTGCGTTTTTGCGGCGTCGTGCAGGACATCACCGCACGCAAACTAACCGAACATAAGCTCGCCGCGAGCGAGGCCCTGCTGCGCACCATACTCGATTCAGAACCGGCCTGCGTCAAACTCATCGATGCGAACGGCACGTTGCTGGAAATAAACGCGTCGGGACTGGCCATGATCGAGGCGGAAACCCGCGAACAACTTATTGGCAAAGACATGGCACAATTTGTTGTGCCTGAACATCGGAACGCATTTTCGCAACTGCAACGGCGTGTGGTGGGCGGTGCCAGCGGCACACTCGAATTCGACGTGACGGGACTCAAAGGCACACACCGCACGCTGGAAACCCATGCGGTGCCCCTGCGCGATTCGACGGGGCTGGTATTCGCCGCGTTGGGATTGACCGCCGATATTACCGAGCGCAAACGCGCCGCCGCGGAGAATCAGCGTCTTGCATTTCAATTACAGCAAGCCCAGAAGATGGAAGCCATCGGCCAACTGACCGCCGGCATCGCGCACGACTTCAATAATATCTTGGCGAGCGTGCTGGGCTATGCCGGGCTTGCCTATGAGCAGCATGTCCCGGACAAAAACAGTAAGCTCGCCGAGTACTTGCGCGAGGTGCAGGGGGCGGGAATCCGCGCACGCGACCTGATCGCGAACATGCTCGCGTTTTCGCATAACGGCGACATTGAACAACACACGCTATTGCTGGGACCGCTGGTGCAGGAAACGGTCAAAACATTGGCCCCGCTACTGCCTTCGAGCATTGCCTTCACGGCGCGCATCGCAACGGAGGGGCTGAGCGTATTGGCCAATCCAGCGCAGCTCCATCAAGTCATCATGAACCTGGTCATCAACGCGCGCGATGCCGTGGGCGAACATGGCACCATTGAACTTGCGCTGCGGCAGGTAAGCGGTGTCCATGCGGTCTGCAACGGCTGCCACGCCGATATGACCGGCAGCTTCGTGGAATTGGCCGTCAGCGACAACGGCCCGGGAATAGCGGCGGATATTCTTCCGCGTATTTTCGATCCATTCTATACAACCAAACGGGTGGGAAAAGGCACCGGCATGGGACTCGCCGTGGTGCACGGCGTGGTACATCGCTGCGGCGGCCACGTGCTGGTCGATTCTCAGCCCGGCAGGGGAACGGTGGTGCGGGTGATGTTGCCCTTCGCGGCGGATGCAAGTCCTGCGTTCGCGGCGCTGTGCTTGCCCAACGCAACCGAAACAGTCTCCCCCGGCCACGGTCATATTCTGGTGGTCGATGACGAAGAAGTGCTGGCGCAGTTGTTCGGCGAAGTATTGAAAACGCATGGTTATCGAGTCACTGTTTTTAGCGACAGCCAGCAAGCGCTCTTACAATTTTATTCCGCGCCCCAAGAATTCGATGCCGTGTTAAGCGATCAGACCATGCCCGGTCTCACCGGTGTCGAGTTCGCGCACGTATTACGCGCCCGGCGTCCGGAACTACCCATTATTCTCTGCACGGGTTACAGCGCGGCGCTGACTCCCGAAATCGCTGCGCAACTGGGTGTGACTCTGCTGTTAAAGCCGGTGGCGTTCGAGGCCTTGCTGACCACGCTCGAACAATTGCTTTCCGCCGCACGCCACAAAGACAACACCAGGAACCATTAAATCACCGCCCCAAAAAAACCCGCCAAGCCAGCTTGGCGGGTTATCGAACCGGCCTTGCGCCGGCCCTGTATTTACAGTGTTTTCAAAAACTCAATCAGATCCCAGCGCTGCGCGCGCGTCAGATCGGTACCGTAGTCGTGACCGGCATTCGAATTGCCGGGCAGGCGCGTGTCGAACCGGAATGACTTGGCTTCGTGCTCGGAATCATAACCCACGGCTTTTGCGTCGAAGTCGTGGCTGCCCACGTCAAACACCGTTACACGCTGCGCGGGCGGCAGCAGCAACTGATATAAATTAGGCACCGAGCCATTGTGTAAAAACGGTGCAGTCGCCCAAATGCCGCTGATCGGCCGCGCCTTGTAGGCCGCCAGATTCTTGGGCGCATACGGCGGCAGACCCGCCGCCTTGACGCGATAGCCTATTAACGCGGCGCGTTCGGCGGGGCTGAACGGCGGTTGCGCCGTGGCCAGGCTGTAGTTGGCTGCCATGCCGACGGTGATCGATAACAAGACAGGTGCGGGCAACTCCGAAGCGCCGGTGAACGGTGCGGGCAGGAACGGCGCCAGTTCGCCGGTGAAGGCTTTGCGGGCGGCGAAATTCAAGGCCATCAGCGGATCGGTGCCGATATCCGACAGACCGATCATCTGGGTCTCGACAAATTGCATGCCGAAATAGTTTTCGGCGGCGGGCGTCAGCGGATATTGCCCGCTGGCGTCGCGCAGCGCATGGCAGGATTCACAGCTGGGTTCGCCATTGCGGTATTCCGTGTAGAGTGTGCGTCCGCGCGCGGCTTTTTCGCTATCGATTTTTCCCAGCAAGGCTTCCGGCCATTGCGGCGCAGTCAACTTGGCCACCAGTTGTTCGAGCGTGAACAATTCACGTGCGCGCGCGGTGGTGGTCCCCAGTTGCGCGACCGGGCCGGTGAGGGCGACCTTGCCGAAGGTGCCCAGCACTTCACCGACATTACGGCCGAAGGGATTGTTGGCCGAACCGTTCCATTGCACAAAATCCAGTTGCGGTGTGCCCCATAAAAACGGATAACTGACCGGTGCGTTGGGGGTTTTGACATTCAGCGGCTGATGCAAATCGCGCACGAAAACTTCGTTCATGATGATGCCGAACGCATCGACCCGCCCGTAACCGTAGGGTGTGTCCGGCGTGCTGCGCTGAAAAATCTGCGTCATCTCGCCCAGTTGCGCGGCGACTTTCGTCCGCAATTCGGCTTGACTGGTGACATCGGGATTAGTCAATACCCGCTGCGCAAAACGTTCGAATTTGCGCGGCTCATCCAGGGTGGCTTGCAACGCGGCAATCAGGCCCTGGTTGAACTGGGTGAAATCGGCAAGCGTCGGCGCGCCGTCGACGCGCAGGGTGGTGTCTTTATAGCGTACTTCGCCGGTGTGGCACGCGGCACAGGTGTACCCCAGCCAGGGTTCGCCATCCACCACCGGTTCTTTGGCAAAACCGACCGGCAAACCGTCGGGATTGCTTGCGCTATACGCCTGATCGTCGACCAGGTAACCGATGCGTTCGATGTTCTTCGCCGAATTGAACGGCTTTTTACCGTCCGCCTGTTCCAGCGCAAGGTACCAGGTATAGGGAATTAAATACGAGCCTTGCGGAGTAAAATAAAACTGGTTGCGTTCCGCATCCGTCCAGCCTTGCTCCAGGTACACCGTTTTATCATGACCCTCAGGCTCCGCGATGGCGACCGTCGACGCCAACATCACCCCCATAATGCTGATTCCCACTTTACGCGTTCGTCTCATTACAAGCTCTCCTTCAGATTGGTGGCACCACTCTTTTAAAAATTAGAAAATAATAATGTCATGCGATATTAAATTGGATTTTTCAGAACCCAAATTAAGGTCACACGCCGCTTCAGAAGTTCAATCCCAACGTCACTCCGGCATTATTACCACTGTAATTGCTGGATGGGGAATCCGTGGTTTTATAATGAATCAGCGTCATGCGCACTCCCATCCACAATTTGGTCGGGCGTGGTTCGTCGGCGCCGACCACGCGCGTGACCATACCGCCGAACAACCAGTCGGCTTCCAATACCAGACCTTTGGCATTTTCAAATGCGCTGCTGGGCTGCGCACAGTTATCCTGGGTGCAACGGCGCTCGGGATTCAGGTGATAGGTCAAGCCGCCCAGCACGCGCCAGCTTTGGTCGAAGCTGCGTGCCAGCAGCAAGTCGATCGGCACGCGGCGAAAACGCAATTCGCGGCCGCCGGTTTGCACGCTGTCGAACCAGTAACCGATCGAAGACTGCACTTCCCAATCGCCCGGCTCGGGCAAGGGCAGCGTCGCGCCCGCGGAAAAATACATGAATTGTCCAGCCTTGATACTTTTTGTTTTTTTCAATTTTGGATCGCCTACCGGCGTGTTCGCCAGGGTATCACCGCCGAACGTCACGCCCATGCTGACGAAGGGACTGATTTCCAGAGAAAAAGCCTGGCTGCTAAAAAGTAATGCTGCGGCACCAATACCGCACAGACTCAGTGAACGAGAACACATCTGCATTAATTTACGACTCCCTAGTTGATGGCGCCCGGTGCGCGCCGCAGGGCGCCATCACCCCACTGATGCAACCCAAGCCCGCCCACGATTGCGGCCGTGCCCAACAATAACTGCAGCGTAAGCGGTTCGCCATTGAGGGTCTTGCCCAGCAGCAGCGCAAACACCGGCGTGATCATGGTGATCAGCGCGGCGCTCGCCGCGGGCATATGCTGAACCACGTAGAAGTACAATACAAATCCCAGCACCGAGCCAAACACGCCCAGATACACAATCGACCCCAGCGCACGCGCGCCCGGATGCACGGGCAGGCTACCGTCCACCGCCAGCCAGGTGCATAAAAACAGCGGTAAAGTCACTAACAGGGCGCCGGTGGTCATGGCCAGCGCGGACACCGGCGCGGCAATGCGTTTGATCGCCACCATGCTGGCGGCCTGAATTAAAACCCCCGCCAGCAATACCGCGAGGCCGATCGCGACGTGCACACTCAAATGCAAGCCGGAAGCAAATACCAGCGCCAAGCCCGCCAGTCCCAATAGCAGTCCACCGATTTTTGCAATGCCCAGGCTGGGTTCATCCAGCCAAAAGTAAGCCAGTACGCCGGTGAACAACGGCATGAGTCCATACATCACCGAGATCCAGCCCGACGGGACAAATTGCGCGGCCCAGTAACTGCTGATAATGGAACCGTAAATGCCCAGGCCGGCCGCCAGATAGGTGTGCCATGCCGCCCGCGTCCACGGCAGCGGCTGGCGCAACCCGCGCATCAATACCAGGCACAGCGCCGCCCCCAGCAACATGCGGCTGAACGATGCGAAAGTGTAACCGGCACCCAGGCTGCTCCATTGGATCGCAAGCGGTGTGGTCGACCAGATTATAATCACCCCAATGTAGGCGGCAGGTACAGACATTTTCGACTCCTTAAGATTAAAGCAAAAGCAACCACCCCACCCCTACGGGGCACCCCTCCTTGAAAATAAGGAGGGGGGAACAGTTTTACTCCCCTCCTTATTTTCAAGGAGGGGTGGACGCGCAGCGGACGGGGTGGTCGGGTGGGCGTACTCGCATCCATACCCTTCGTAACCTGCAACCTGTCGCGGTGTGCGCGATACCCACAAACAAAAAGGCCACAGAGTTTTCGATCTGTGGCCTTTGGGAATGGGTAAGACGGTTAGTTAATTATACTGACGTCTCCAGTTTTCCCGCAGGCACACCCGTGCGCGCCAGCGCGGCAGGCGGCGCACAGTGTGTATGACGGGAATAAGATATTTGTTGTTCATGGCATGCGAGTGTGCTTGGGTCATGGAAATTCTGTCAATCCATTTCTGCCGTCAGAGTTTGAACAAGTGCTGCCGGTAATAACGCAACTCGCGCACCGATTCGCGGATGTCGTCCAGCGCCACATGCGGCGCATTTTTGTTGAAGCCCTTGTAAACCTCCGGCGCCCAGCGCCGCGCCAGCTCTTTGATAGTGCTGACATCGAGATTGCGGTAGTGGAAATAGGCTTCGAGCTCCGGCATCAAACGGGCGAGGAAACGCCGGTCCTGACAAATACTGTTGCCGCACATCGGCGAGGCGCGCGGCGGCACATGCCGCTGCAAAAACGCCAAAGTCTCGCGCTGCGCCGCGTCGCTGTCGTAAGTGCTCGCCTGTACCCGCGCAATCAAACCTGACTTGGAATGAGTTTTTTTATTCCAGTCGTCCATGCCGTCGAGTACCGCATGCGGTTGTCGCACCGCGATCACCGGCCCTTCCTCGATTAAGTTCAGATTGCGATCGGTCACGATGGTCGCCATTTCGATAATGGCATCGCTTTGCGGATCGAGCCCGGTCATTTCCAGGTCGATCCAGATCAGGTGTTCGGCGTCTTGTGGCATAATCAATCCGCATAGTGAGATGTCTGATGCATTGTAGTTGACCGCAGTGGATTGTGCCGAGGAGAGCCGAATATGAGTGGCTTAAAAGACCGCAGTTGTGTTGCCCCAAAAAAAAGCGCGCGCCCGCTTACCGCGCAACGCGCGGCTAAATTGCTGAGCGAAATTCCCGGCTGGAAATTAAATGCCGAGACGCAGACCATCAGCCGCACCCTGGGCTTTAAAAATTTTTACGAGACCATCGCCTTCGTCAATGCGCTCGCGTGGATCGCCAATCGCGAAGATCACCATCCTGATCTTGAGGCCGGCTATAAACGCTGCGTGGTGCATTACCGCACGCACGAGGTCGACGGTCTTTCGGAAAATGATTTTATCTGCGCCGCCAAGATCAACGCCTTGGTTGCCAAGCCATGATTTACGCGCATGTCTAAGCGCAAGCTCACGCCGCGCCAGACGGAACGCGTGCGTGAGCACCACCAGCAGCGGCTGACCCGCTCGGCCGCGCGTTCCGCATCACATGCATCTACCGACGAAGAACTCGCCGCGCTTGGCCCTGAGCAGCCGGGTGTTGTCATTGCCAATTTCGGCGCGAGCCTGGAAGTCGAAGACGCGCACGGCAACGTCATCCTGTGCAACACCCGCCAAAACCTGGGCGATGTGTTTTGCGGCGACGACATTGCGTGGCGCGCCGGCGGTAACGGCGGCGTGGTGGTCGCGGTGCATGCGCGCCGCACACTGCTGGCGCGCAGCGATGCGTACGGACAAATCAAACCGGTCGCGGCCAATGTGGATGTCATGGTGGTGGTGATCGCGCCGCTGCCCGCGGTCAGTGAGCATCTGTTGGACGGATATCTGGTGGCGGCAGAACTGTACGGCGTACGGCCGCTGATTGTGGTGAACAAAAGCGATTTGCTGGATACTGCGGCGCGCGATGCATTCGAACAACGCATGGACGTGTACCGCCGGATAGGCTACGGCGTGGTGTTCGTCAGTACCCGGCACGGCGAAAATCTGTTGCAGGTCCAACATCTGCTCGCGCAGAACACCAGCGTGGTGGTGGGCCACTCCGGCGTGGGCAAATCGTCGCTGCTCAAAACCATCATGCCGGATATTGACATTGCCATCGGCGACGTCTCCGTCACCGGCCTGGGCAAGCACACCACCACCACCACGCGCCTGTACCACTTCGGCGACCACGCGCGCTTGATCGACTCGCCCGGCGTGCGTGATTTCAAGCTCGGGCACATCAGCGTCGAACAAGCCGCGCAGGGCTTCGCGGAATTTCGTCCTTACCTGGGACAATGCAAATTCACCGACTGCCGCCATACCGTGGAACCCGGCTGCAGTATCCGCGCCGCGCACTTGGCCGGGCACATTGCGCCCGCGCGCTATGCGAGTTATCAACGCTTTCTGGAAGCGCTGCGCACGGGCAATTCTTAAAAAAGCATGAAGCGCGAAGACTCTAAATAGAGCGTGATTTCGTGCGTTGCGAGCCCCTTCAGCGCGGTATAGTATCCAGTGCATCAATCCCTTATCTGTACAACTTGCATGGAGACATTGATGAAACGTATCTATTTTTGTGCAACAGCCGCGGTGCTGCTCAACGCGCCCCTGGCTCACGCGGGCAGCAAGGACATCGATCTGTCGGGACTGGCCGCTCAAACCCAGGCTGAAGCGCAACACAATTTCCGCTTGCTCAGCGAAGACCTCGGCTCGGCGCTCAGTTATAAAGCTGTGGCCCCTGCCGAACCCCTCGGCTTAACGGGCTTTGATATTGGCCTTGAAGTCAGCGCCACTAAAATGAACAACGCCTCGGCGTGGAAAGATGCCGTCTCCAATAAAAAATCCATCGACACCCTGCCCGTGCCCAAACTGCACTTGCATAAGGGTCTACCCCTGGATATCGATGTCGGCCTGGTCTACACCGCTATTCCCACCACCAACATCAAACTCATCGGCGGCGAATTACGTTATGCCATCATTGCCGGCGACATGGTGCTGCCGGCGGTGGCGGTGCGCGGCACCATGACCAAGCTCAGCGGCGTGAGCAATTTGTCGTTCGATACCAAGGGACTGGAACTCACGGTATCCAAAGGCTTCCTGTTGATTACCCCGTACGCGAGCATCGGCCAGGTGTGGACAACCTCCGACCCGTCGGTGTGCACACCGTCAGCCGTTTGTCTGCAGAAAGAAGATTTTCAGCAGACCAAAATGGGACTGGGCGCAAACATGAATTTCGGCTTGATGAATCTGGCGCTCGAAGGCGACAAGACCGGCGACAGCACCACCTACAGCGCCAAGCTGGGCTTTCGTTTTTAAAACTTACGTGATAACAGCTTAAGTAAGCTCAGATTAATTATATTGGTTGTCATGCCCGCGGAGACGGGCATCCAGAAATGCCTGAAAACACTGGATTCCCGCATGCGCGGGAATGACGGTGGGTAAGTGAGTTGGAGTTAATCAGAGCTTCCACACGTTAAACACAAAACAGGCGGCCTTCGGTCCGCCTGTTTTTTTATCATCTCCCGCTGCGCGGAACGTACATCGAAACCATCACGCGTAAACGTCAACACCCAGCAACTGGCTGTACTGCCCGCGTTGTTCCAAGCGGTCGTTTTGCGTATAGGCGGCGATGGCGCGCTGCCCCCGCGCGGATACGCCGC
>CAZHHW010000071.1:0-17526 GCA_964532385.1 uncultured Gammaproteobacteria bacterium
CCGCCCAAAAGCAGTTACTTGCTGCCCGGAATCACACGCGACCTGGTGCTGGAAATCGCGCAACACCATGGCGTCGCCGCGTTTGAACACGACCTCACGGAAAATGATTTATTCGCCGCCGAAGAAATCTGGCTGACCAGTTCCACCAAGGAAATTCTGCCAGTCACCCGACTCAATGGCGGTCCGGTCGGTGCGGCCATACCCGGCACCCACTGGCGCACCATGCTGGGATGGTATCAAGATTACAAACGCGGCTTGCGTGCAGATGTATCCTCATAGGACCTCGAGGACGACGCGCCTGGATTTGCTTTGGAAATATAACGATGACAACCAACCCCACTCTCCCCGAAATCATTTATCCCTGCGAAGTTCCCATCAAGGCCATGGGGCTAGCAAATGACAATTTCGCGCGGCTTGTGGTCGAGATCGTACGCCGGCATGTGCCAGATCTGAACGAAAGCACACTGCGCATCCGGCCCAGCACCAATGGTAAATACGTTTCCGTCACCGTCGACATTACCGCGCACAGCCGCAAGCATCTCGAAGCGATTTACCTCGATTTAAAAGCCTGCGAGCAGGTGTTAATGACTTTGTAGAAGGGCGAGGGTTAAGGAAACGGCGATCATGTCACTATTTCTTTTTTGCTCTGAAGAACCAACATGCGTCAAGCCTTGGGAGCGCGGGCATCTTGCCCGCAAAACAGCGAGCGGGACGCTCGCGCTCCCAGCAAAAGAATAAATCGGTGTTTTCTTAATTTCGCTCCACACCCGGAAAAAGCAGCACGGGAGCATGGATACGCATGCGCTTGTCGCGTCCTTTGCTGCCCGCTTCAAGCGTCACCTGCGTGCGCGGCACTTTGCACATCTTGGCGAACCACTCGATCAAATGCGCATTGGCAGCGCCTTCCACCGGGGGTGCGGCGATACGTACTTTCAGCACATCTCCGTAAGGGCCGGTAATCGCATCTTTACCCGCGCGCGGTATCACGCGCAGTCGAATCAGCAGATCGCCGCCTTCCCATTGATACCAGGGCGCGCTCATGCAGCGGCAATTAACCCAGCAACATGCCCTTAGCGGTATTCAGCAGCCATGCGATTAGGGTCATTTCTATCAGCTTCAGCGCCACACCGACCACCAAGGGCGAAAAGTCAAATCCGGACACCGGTGGAATCAGGCGCCGGGCCGGACGCAACAAGGGCTCGTTCAACCCGTACAGCAACGAAGTGACCGGATTGTAGTTACCGGGATTCACCCAACTGAGGATCACCTGAATCAGAATCGAAAAGAAGAAAATATTGAGCGTTAATGACGCCAGTTCGGCGATCGACATGACGACCAGCCCCAGCGGCTGAAACGCATAGCCCTTGATGACGCCCACCAGTGTGATTTGCATAATCTGCAACACCACCAGCAACACCACCGCCGCGAAATCGATACCGAATAAGCCGGGAATCACGCGCCGTAACGGCACCAATACCGGATTGGTGGCCTTGACCAGAAACTGCGAGACCGGGTTATAAAAATCCCCGCGTACCAATTGCAGTAGGAAGCGCAGCATGACAATCAAGATGTACAACCCGAATACGGTGTTGATCAAAAACACACCGGCGTTACCGAAATATCCCCCACCCATCAGCTTCTCCCGAGTTGGTCTGCCAATTCTTGTGCGCGGCGCGCCGCGGCCGCGAGTGCATCATCGAAGATTTGCGGTAGTCCGCGTTGTTCGAATACTTTGAGCGCCTGCTCGGTGGTGCCTCCCGGCGAGGTTACGCGCTGGCGCAATAGCGCGGCATCTTCAGGGCTTTCCAGCGCCATCTTGGCCGCGCCAAATGCGGTTTGCAGCGTGAGCAGGCGCGCGGTTTCGGGCGGCAAGCCCAGCGCCGCGCCGGCATGTTGCAGTAATTCCATGACCAGAAAAAAATACGCGGGGCCGCTGCCGGATAACGCGGTGACTGCATCCATCTGTACTTCGTTATCCAGCCAGAGCGTCAATCCCACTGCGCGCATGATTGATTCCGCCTGTTCACGTTGCGCCGCGCTGACGACCGCGTTGGCGTGCAAGGCCGTGGCCCCGGCTTGCACCAGCGCGGGCATATTGGGCATGGTGCGCACGATGGCGGCATCGTAGCCTACCCAACGCGCCAGATCGGCGCTGCGCAACCCGGCAACAATTGAAATCAGCAACGGCCGCTGCTGCTTTAATGCCGCTCCCAGTTCGAGCGCCGCCGCACTTGCCGCCTGCGGTTTCACCGCGAGTAAAACCACCTCCACACCCTGCACCGCGGCATTATTATCAGTAAAAGGGGTGATGCCAAACTGGGCTTGCAGGCGGCCGAGGGTACCGCGATCGACGTCCGCCACGCGCAACCGCTGCGGACTCACGCCGTCGGCGATCAAACCTCCAATCAGACTGCGCGCCATATTACCGCCGCCGATAAAAGCGATTTTAGAGTCGTCACGCATTGCAAGTAATCCTGACTTAAAAAGTTGCCATAGCATAACTGCTCGCGAGCGGTCACGCAGCCCGCGCGTACCGCCTTCGGCCGTTAATATTTGTGCAAAGTCATTTCTTCAGGTCTTTGGCGACATCCAGAATCAAGCTGGCCACCACACGCGCGCGATTGACGATGCCCTGATACCTTCGCTGCTCGTTTACCACCGGCAAAATATCGATGTTCAATTGTTCCATCAATTGCAAGGTCTGACTTTTATCGGCGCTGGGTTTGACCGCATGCTCGGCGGCAATGAATCCCGGCAATTTATTGAACGAGGCCAGGTTACTGTTAGCCAGCCAGCGGGCTAGTTCGTCCGCCTTGACCTGTCCATAGGGGTTGCTCAACATCGCGTACAACTGGCGGGCGTCGGCCATGCCGAAAAAGGTGCCGTCGTTATTTTCAATGATGATGTACTTCAGATACGGCTGTGCGGTCAGCTTCGCCAGGTATTCCTGAATCGCCGGGCCAGTATAGCCGCCGTAGCCCAGCCGTACCGACAAACCTTCGGTTTTCTTTTCCAACAACTGGGGAATGGTCGAGACCGCGCCCTTTGATTCGACCCGCGTCTGCTCCATCGGCAAGTCCGCAATGGGCGTGACTTGCGAGTGGATCTCGGTGGTTGATGCTTTGACGAAGGCGGTTTCGATGGTGACCCCGCCTTCGCCGAATTCAAGGCGTTGAATTTTGCCGCTTACCAACAGGAAAATCAGCACCGGCAAAGTCGCGACGACGATATCCGTGGCGCGAATTTCCAGCGCGCTGTTGCGCGCGCGCAGCACCAGCAGCAAAGCCAAGATCGCAACGAAGGCGCCAATCGAAACCACCAGTGTAATGGACATGTAAGTTCCTTGCCGCTGCCAGAAAACTCGTCGCGGTTACTGTTTTGATTGCCGGTAACGTTGCGCGATCAGCTCTACCAAGGCGCGCGCCAGCACCTCTTTGTGCGCCAGCGGCAACTCCTGCCGGCCACCACGCCATAATACCAGCAGCGCATTATTGTCTTGCTCAAACCCCTGCTGCGGTCCTACCTGATTCGCCGCAATCATATCCAGGGATTTGGCCAGCAGTTTTTCCTGGGCGTTTTTTTCCACGTGGTGGGTTTCGGCAGCAAAGCCGACGGTAAACAATTTTTTGTTTAATGCCGCGACCGCTGCGAGGCTATCCGGATTGCGCACCAGCTCCAGAGTTAATTCCTCCTGCGATTTTTTGATTTTCTCCGCCGCGGCGAGTTTGGGGCGGTAGTCGGCGACGGCGGCGGTGGCGATAAAAATATCCGCGTTAAGCGCGTGGCGCAGCACGGTATCGTGCAACTGCTGGGCGCTGCGCACATCGATACGCGTTACATCGGCGGGAGTTTCCAGCGCGACCGGCCCGCTGATCAGCACCACCTGCGCGCCCGCTTCCTGCGCGGCACGCGCCATCGCAAAGCCCATCTTGCCGGAACTGCGGTTGCCGATGAACCGCACCGGATCAATAGCCTCCTGCGTGGGTCCGGCGGTGATCAGCACCCGGCAGCCGCTCAGCGTGCCAGGTTTAAACAATGCAGCCAGCGCATCCATCAGCGCCGCCGCTTCGAGCATGCGGCCCGGACCGGTTTCGCCGCACGCCTGGTCGCCCGTGCCCGGACCAAAAATAGTCACACCGCGTTGTAACAGGGTTTTGACATTGTCCTGCGTCGCCGCATGCGCCCACATGCGGTGGTTCATTGCGGGAGCGAGCGCCACGCGCGTGGCCGTCGCCAAGCACACCGCGCTGAGTAAATCGTCCGCCTGCCCCTGCGCCAGACGCGCGATGCTGTTGGCGCTGGCGGGCGCAAGCAGAATGATGTCGGCCCAACGCGCTAATTCAATGTGGCCAAAATTCGCTTCGCTGTCGGCATCCAGCAACTGCTGGTGCACCGGCTGCCCGCTGAGCGCCTGCAAGGTGAGCGGCGTGATGAATTTTGCGCCGCCCGCGGTGAGCACCACGCGCACACGCGCGCCTGCGTCGCGCAAACGCCGCACCAACTCCGCGCTTTTATACGCCGCGATGGAACCGGTGACGCCCAGAACAATATGTTTATTGGCAAGTGCGGACATGAGCGAAGTTTAGCCTAACGCGGGAATCTGACCATGAAATTGATGATTAAGCCCGGTCACGGCGCGCCGTTAACATAACGGCGCAATTTAACAGGCTTGGGGGAAGATATGTCGATTACCGATTGGCCCGCGCAGGAACGGCCGCGTGAAAAGCTGCTGGCGCGCGGCCCGGCAGCGCTTTCGGACGCCGAACTGCTGGCGATATTTCTACGCACCGGCACACGCGGTAAAACCGCCGTCGATCTCGCGCGCGAACTACTCGCGCACTACGGCAATCTGCGCGCCTTATTGCAGGCGCCGCGTGTTGAATTTTGTGCCGCGCACGGTTTGGGCGATGCGAAATATGTGCAACTGCAAGCCGTGCTGGAAATGGCCCGCCGGCATCTGTGGGAAGGTGTGCAGCAGGGCGATGCCCTGCACAATCCCGCCGATACGCGCCGTTATATTGCCACACGCTTACGCGATTATGAGCATGAAGTCTTCGCCTGCCTGTACCTGGACAACCGCCATCGTGTGATTCATTTTGAAGAGTTATTTCGCGGCACCATCGACGGCGCCAGCGTGCATCCGCGCGAAGTCGTCAAGGCCGCGCTCCAGCATAATGCCGCGGCGGTGATCCTTGCGCACAATCATCCCTCCGGAGTCGCCGAACCCAGCCGGGCCGATCAAGCACTCACGCAACGTTTGCAAGATGCGCTCGCCCTGGTCGACATCCGTGTGCTCGATCATATTGTAGTGGGAGATGTCAACACCGTGTCATTCGCTGAGCGTGGATTGCTGTAACGATCAGGTCGACTGTTTCAAACCTTCTTCGGCACGACGCAATGCCTGATTGATTTCGTCGATGGCCGCGTCCACTTCGGGTTCGCCCTGCGTGTGCGGTTGCATGGAGCCGCCCGCACCGGCGACCGGCTTATTGCCGGCACCCAGCCAACGCAATGCGGCGACGCTGACGTTGTCGCATTTCGGATAGCTGGCAAGTTCAGCCTGCTCGGCGAGTTGCTCGACCAATGGCGCCATCGATCCGGTTTCCGCCACGGATACGGCAATCACATCGTCATTCAAGCTTCCCCACAAACCATCCGAGCATAGCAACACCACATCGTGGACTTCGAGTGTTGCCGGTTCGCATGCCGTGGGTTCGGGTGTTTTCATGGCATTCCCGCCGATACAGCGGGTGACTTGATTGCGCTGGGGATGGGTTTTCATGCGCTTTTCGGTGATTTTTCCTTGCTGCAGTAAATCCTCGACATGCGAATGATCGCGTGTCCGTATCAGCACATTGCCGCCGCGCAGCAAGTAAAACCGGCTGTCGCCGACATGCGCCCACCACACGCTGCCATTCTGCACAACACATGCAACACCGGTGGTGCGCGGATTGATGGGCGGCTCGTGGCGCCCACCCGCATCAATCACGGCATGATGTGCGAGCATGAAGGTTTCACGCAGAAACTGATTGGGGTCGGCAAGCGGGGAGGGCGCGTTACGAAACGCCTCGGTGAACTTTACAACAAACGTGCTGGCCGCCAGCAGACCGCCTTCATGGCCGCCCATGCCGTCGGCCAATACCAATAATATCGATTGCGGGCGTTCGATGACGGCAAAGCGGTCTTGATTGCTGTCGCGATTGCCGAGACGGTTGGCTTTGCCGATGTCGTATTTCATGTCAGCGTTTCCAGGGCAAGTGACTGGCCCATTTATCCAGTACCGTGTCCTTGGCTTCGGCTGCGTCGAGCTCCGGCACTTCAATTTCAAACCGCTGCAATAATTCATCCACGCATTGCGGACGCAGCAGCGGATCGATCTCCATCGCCCAATCGATCGCCGCCAATAATGGCTCGGAATAACGTTTCTTGTGCGCCTCGCGCGCAGGACGCAAAGTTTCCTTCTCCAGACGCTTGTTGGCCGGAGGCGGAGCACAGCCTTCAATACATGCGCGCATGGTGGCGCCAAGCGCATAAATGTCGGTCCATGGACCGACATATCCACTGACGTCATATTGCTCGGTCGGGGAGAATCCAGATGTCACCACCTGGCGAGTTTGATGGCGGCGCGTCAGGTTCATGGTATGTACCGCCCCAAAATCCAACAGCAGCGGGCGGCCGCCGCGGCGTAAATGCACGTTGCCGGGTTTAATATCCAAATGCAGCAAACCGCGTGCGTGGATTGCCTTCAAGCCATCCAGCAGCGGTGGAAACACCGTGCGTAAAAATACTTCACTTAATCCGCCGCCACGGCTCTTGATGTAGTCCTGCAGGTTGGTGCCGGATTCATACTTCATCACCATATACACGGTGCCGTAGGCTTGGAAAAAATTCACGACATCAACGATGTTGGGGTGCTTCAGATTCGCCAGTGCGCTGGCTTCATTAATGAAAAGCTTGCGTCCTTGGTTATAGATCTCCTTGCGTTCATCGTCGAGCGGCGCCACCTCGTGAGTCGGCAAACGCCGCGCCAGCTTGTTGGGCATATATTCCTTGATGACCACGCGCTGATTGGTGGCAGGCTCCTTCGCTAAATAGACAATACCGAACCCGCCTCCGCCGAGAGTTTTCTCAACGACGTAAGCGTCCAGCGGGGTACCTACCGGTAAACTGCGGCTGAGCCTGACCATGATTCCCTGTTGATCGGCGGACTGTGGCAAATACTTGAGCCGCGACATCGGCGTGGCACATTGCAAAGTGCTATTACATACCTTCCAGCGGCTGTAACTTACCCGTACCGAACGTCTATCTCGCGTCCTATAAAATAGAATGCCGCGTGCCGTGCGGCACGCGGCAGGTACAAACAAAACTCCTTAAAGCGCTTTTTCGGTATCGCAACTCCACTCAACCGCAAGCGGGAGGGCGCGATTATGCATGAGTTCCGCTATGCCCTTGAAGATCCGGTATAACCACCAAAACACGGCACCTATGCCCACTAATACCCCAAATCCATAACCAATGGTTCCAACAGTCACCATCATCATCAGAAAAACCGCAATGAAGGTCGTCAACATCCATTGATGATGGCTAGTAACGTACAGCAACGCGTCGTTTTGCCGCGCCCCGGGTTCACACCAGTGCCGCTTGTATTCACGGATACATAAGGCGTTGATCAGCGCAGCAATGGGCGCGGTAATAATAAGCATGTGGAGCACGTAAGCGAGCCAAACGCCGCTGAGCGATAGGAAATGTTGTCGGTTTGTCATAGTGGGCATATCAGACCTCCGGAAAGTCAAGATAACTTAGGCTTAACGGTTGCAGAGATGCGCACACGCAACTGCGGGAACGCGTCACATTACCTCGGCGCCCCGGCAACCAGTTAACGATTAAATCTACGCTATACCCGGCTCTTCGATCCTCCAACCAAGCTTTGTTTATAGCTGCACGCTCAGACTTATTCGCAGGATTCCGGGAATTGGATTGGCGTAACCGTACGATGCCTTTACTATTCCGGCTTACTAAATTACGGAGTCGCCATGATACGCAGCATGACCGCATTTGCCCGCGGCGAAGCGCAAGCCTCGTTTGGGGTGCTTACTTGGGAAATTCGTTCGATCAATCATCGTTACCTTGAAGTCGGTCTGCGTGCGCCCGAAGAGTTACGCGGCCTGGAAGCTCGTGTGCGCGATGTTGTTGCCAAGCAGTTGAATCGCGGCAAGGTGGATTGCACGCTGCGGTTCCAGTCGCGCACTGAAATCGCACCCGAAGTCCCCGTGAACGAGGAGCTGGCGCAGCGGCTCATTCAAGCCTGCGCACGCATCCAAATGCTGATGCCGCAAGCGGCGCCGTCCAGCGCACTGGATGTATTGCGCTGGCCGGGCGTACTCAACGTCACGCAAGCCGATACGCTTGAAATCCAGGAACGCGCGCTAAGTCTGTTGGCGGAAACACTTGCTGAGCTTTCGGTCACGCGTGCGCGCGAAGGCGAGAAACTGCGCCAATTTCTCGCTGAACGCTGTACCGCTATGCGCGCCATCGTGACGCTGGTGCAAACACGGCTCCCGGAAATCGCACAACGTATGCGCGAAAAACTACAGAAACGCCTGGAAGAATTGCGCGCCGAAGTCGATCAGACACGCCTGGAACAGGAGCTCGTCTATCTTGCCCAAAAAATGGATGTGGCTGAGGAGATTGGCCGGTTGCTGGCGCATTTCTCCGAGATCGATCATTTGCTCAAGCAGAAAGATCCGGTCGGGCGCCGACTAGACTTCTTGATGCAGGAATTACATCGCGAGGCGAATACGCTGGGATCAAAATCTGCCGATATTGATACCACACGCGCCTCGGTGGATTTAAAAGTCAACATCGAGCAGATGCGCGAACAGGTTCAAAACATCGAGTAGCCGCCATGCCAAATGCAACTCCGCCGTTCACTGGTTCGCTGTTCATAGTTACCGCGCCTTCGGGCGCCGGTAAAACCAGCCTGGTTAAAGCACTGCTTGCAAAGACCATGGGCTTGGAAGTCTCGGTGTCTTACACCACGCGCAAACCGCGCCCGGGCGAGCAAAACGGCGTGCACTATCATTTCATCGATGTACCCGCATTTGAACGCATGATTGCGCAAGGCGTATTTCTGGAACACGCCAAGGTGTTTGAGAATTACTACGGCACCTCGCATGAAAAAGTCGCCGAGAAACTCCTGCACGGGATCGATCTGATTCTCGAAATCGACTGGCAAGGCGCGCGCCAGGTGCGCGCCTTCTTTCCCAACGCCGTCGGTATTTTTATCTTGCCGCCGTCGCGCGCCGCGCTGGAACAGCGGCTGCGCGGCCGCAACACCGACAGCGATGAGATCATCAAGCGGCGCCTGCGCGAAGCGGTAAACGATATGTCGCACCATGATGAATTCGAGTTTGTTGTGATCAATGATGAATTCGAACGCGCCTTGCTCGACTTGCGCTCGATTGTCATCGCACAACATTTACGTTTGAGCATGAGTCAACGCCGGCTTGCACCGCTGTTGCCTGACCTGTTAACACAGTCTTGACTGGCGCATACGGGCATTCTTGAGTACACTGGCCGTCCTGCGTTCATCCCGTAAATTTTGAGGCTTAAATACCATGGCGCGCGTCACCGTCGAAGATTGTTTGGAAAACGTCGAAAACCGCTTTCAACTGGTCTTGGTCGCATCGAAACGGGCACGTGAAATCACCCTCGGTAAAGAACCGATGCTGCCGTGGGAAAACGATAAATCTACCGTGGTCGCTTTGCGCGAAATTGCCGCAGGATTAATTGGCCCCGCCATATTGCTCCAGCCGGATCATGTGCCCCCACCCCCGCCGGCGCCGATCCCACCTACCGAATAAACGCGAATTTTTACTCCGTAACGGCGTGCCGGGTTCGCAGCCGCATTCAGACCCCTCTTCGCAGCTCATCTAATATTGGATGTGGTCGTCACCACTGCCGCCTGCAAGTTGCCTTTGCCCGTCTTGGGTAGCATCATGAAACTCTAATAGTAACCACAGCGAATCCATGTCCACGGTTATATCAACCAAAGAACCGGGTCCCGCCTATGGCATCGGCGATTTGTGCGCGATGCTGGGCGCTTACCTGGACCCCACCCAGGTGGCACAGGTCGCGCGCGCTTATGAATTCAGCGCGCGCGCGCATGCCGGCCAAAGCCGTGTCAGCGGAGAACCCTACATCCAGCATCCGTTGGCCGTTGCGAAAATCCTCGCGGAAATGCGCATGGATGAAAAAAGCATTGTCGCCGCGATTTTGCATGACGTCATCGAAGATACCGAAATTCCGAAAGCGCAAATCGTTATCGAGTTCGGCCATGAAGTCGCCGAACTGGTCGACGGCGTAAGCAAGCTCACGCAAGTCAAATTTGAAAACCACGCCGAAGCGCAGGCGGAAAATTTCCGCAAAATGATGCTCGCGATGGTGCGCGATATCCGCGTGATTTTAGTCAAGCTTGCGGACCGTTTGCATAATATGCGCACCCTCAGCGTGATGCGGCCCGACAAACGCCGCCGTATCGCGCGCGAGACATTGGAAATCTATGCACCCATTGCCTACCGGCTGGGCATGAACAAGGTGCGCATGGAACTCGAAGAATTGGGTTTTCAGGCGCTGTATCCAATGCGCTATCGCATCTTGGACGAGTCGGTAAAAAAGGCGCGCGGTAATCGCAAGGAAATCGTCTCGCGTATCGAGGCATCCATTGTCGAGCGGCTGAAACAGGAAGGTGTTGGTGTACGCGTGCTGGGCCGCGAAAAACATCTCTACAGCATTTACAAAAAAATGCGCACCAAGCTGCTGCCGTTCAATGAAGTATTCGATGTATACGCGTTTCGCATCGTCGTCGATAATGTCGACTCCTGCTACCGCACACTGGGCATTGTGCATAATCTTTACAAGCCGGTGCCCGGAAAATTCAAAGATTACATCGCCATTCCGAAAACCAATGGCTATCAGTCTCTGCACACGATCCTGTTCGGTCCCTATGGCGTGCCCATCGAAGTGCAAATCCGTTCGGAGGACATGAACAAAGTCGCCGAGGCCGGCATTGCCGCGCATTGGGTCTATAAAACCGGCGACGCCGGGGGCAGCGCCAGCTCGCAGGATCATGCACGGCAATGGTTGCGCGGTGTACTGGAAATGCAACAGGGCGCGGGGAATTCGCTCGAATTCCTTGAAAATGTCAAGGTCGACCTGTTCCCTGATGTGGTGTACGTATTCACGCCCAAGGGCGCCATCAAAGAATTGCCGCGCGGTGCGACTGCGGTGGATTTCGCCTACGCGGTGCACACCGATGTTGGCAATTCCTGCGTCGCTGCGAAGATCGACCGGCGCCTGATGCCGCTGCGCACCGAGCTGCACAATGGACAGACCGTGGAGATCATTACCGCGCCCGGCGCGCGGCCTAATCCGCTGTGGCTGGATTTCGTCGTTTCCGGAAAAGCGCGCGCCAGCATCCGCTTGTTCTTGAAGAATCTGAAAAGCGGCGAGGCCGTGGATTTGGGCCGGCGCATGCTGAATAAAGCCCTCGCAACCTATTCCACGGCACTGGAAGACATTCCAGCGGTGCAGCTTGACGTGGCCATCACCGAGTTGGGGTTGCCGCGCCTGGAAACCCTGCTGGAAGATGTCGCGCTCGGGCACCGGGTGGCATCGCTAACCGCTCAGCAACTGGTCGCGCACCTGACGCGACCCGACGAAGATGCCGCGGCTCGCAGTCTCAAACCCGCGCGTGGAATAAAAAATGTCCTGACCCGCTACGTACCTGGACTGTTCAAGGGCGGCAAGGAACCGCATCGACCATTGCTCATCACCGGCACCGAAGGCATGGTCGTGAATTATGCGAAATGCTGCCGTCCGATCCCCGGCGATCCGATCATCGGCGTGGTAACCGCCGAACGCGGTATCGTGGTGCACACGGAGTCATGCAAAAATGCGGTTGAATTCCGCAAACGCCCGGATAAATGGATCGATGTGCAATGGGCACCGGAGGCCAAGGGCGAATTTTCCGTCGATATCCGCCTGGAAGTCATCAACAAGCGCGGCGTGCTCGCCACCCTGGCGGCCGAAATCGCCGACATGGATGCCAACATCGACAACGTCAACATCACCGAGCGCGACGGCAAATACAGTACGGTAAGTTTTACCATCGAAGTGCAGGATCGTGTGCACCTGGCCAACATCATGCGCCGTTTGCGCAAACTGGAACCGGTTGCACGCATCAATCGCGGCAAAGGATAATGCGACCGGCCCTGCGCCGGAAATTTGCAAACCGTGCTGCTCATTTTGCCTAATATTTTAAGGAGGATATTTATGCCGCGCGAAATCATCCATACCGACCTTGCACCCAAAGCCATCGGCACCTATTCGCAAGCTGTCAAGACCGGCGGCATCGTGTACCTTTCCGGCCAGATCCCGCTGGTGCCGCACACCATGGAAATGGCCGCGGGCGACATTGCCGCGCAGATACGCCAGGTATTCGAAAATTTGAGCGCGGTGGCCCAGGCCTCCGGCGGCACGCTGCAGGATGCGGTCAAACTGAATGTCTATCTCACCGACCTGAAAGATTTTCCCGTGGTCAACGAAGTGATGGCGCAATACCTGAAGCAACCTTTTCCGGCCCGTGCCGTCGTGGGCGTTGCCGCTCTGCCGCGCGGCGCGCGGGTCGAGATCGACGGCGTGTTGTATCTGTCCCATATCAATAAATAATTCAAGCCAGCCCATGCATGCGCGCGCCGGCGTGGATTCCGTACGCCATCTCAAAGGCGCCGGCCCGCATGCCGTGGAAAAGCTCGCCCGCCTGGGCATCCATTCGATCAGCGACCTGTTGCTGCATCTGCCGCTACGTTATCAAGACCGGACCCGTGTCGTCCCGATCGGCAGTTTGCGCGCCGGCGATGATGCGGTGATTGAAGGCGAGGTGCTGCTCACCGAAGTCAAATTCGGCAAACGCCCGGCGCTGCTGTCGCGCATCGGAGACGGCACCGGTTCCATCACGCTGCGGTTTTATTATTTCAACGCGCAACAAAAAGAAACCCTGGCACGGGGAGCGCGGGTGCGTTGTTACGGCGAGGCACGGCGCCGCGACCAGACACTTGAAATGATTCATCCCGAATATCGCGTAACGCTTTCCGGATCAGCAGCGCCGGTCGAAGAACATCTGACGCCGGTTTATCCCGTGACCGAGGGTTTAACACAGCACAGCCTGCGGCGGCTTGCAGCACAAGCCCTGACGTGGTGGCAACAACACGCGGAAAAACGTGCCGATCCATTGCCCGACGCGCTCTTGAGCCAGTTTCGTTTGGCACGCTTGAACGAAGTGATTCCATTCGTGCATCGCCCGCCGCCGCATGCGGACCAGGCGCTGCTTGAAAGCCGACGGCATCCGGCTCAGCATCGCCTGATTTTCGAAGAACTGCTCGCGCAACATCTGGCACTGCGCGGTGTGCGCGAAGCAGCGCAGCGCCAGCGCGCACCCGCGATGCCGCACGAGGGTTCCTTGACCCGGCAATTCCTCCTGGCTCTGCCATTTAAGCTGACAGGCGCACAACGTCATGCGATCGCCGAAATCACCGCGGATTTGCAACGCAACCAACCGATGCAACGGCTGATACAAGGCGATGTCGGTTGCGGTAAAACCATCGTGGCCGCGCATGCGGCGTTGCATGCGGTTGAAGCCGGTTATCAAGCGGCGATCATGATGCCCACGGAGTTGCTGGCGGAACAGCATTTGAAGAGCTTCAAGCGTTGGCTGGACCCGCTGAACATCGAAATCGCGTGGCTGGCTGGAAAGGTCAAGACCCGGCAGCGCCGCGACACGCTGGAACGGATCGCGGCGGGTAGCGCGCGTGTGGTCATCGGTACACATGCGCTATTCCAGGAACACGTGGTCTTCGCCAAGCTTGGGCTGGTTATTGTCGATGAACAGCATCGTTTCGGCGTGCATCAGCGTCTCGCGCTGCGCGAAAAGGGCAGACGCATTGGCGCGCATTCAGAAAGGCCAACTCTTGGCGCAAAATCGATGGGTGTGCAGGAGCAGCCTCATCAGCTCATCATGACGGCCACGCCGATTCCGCGTACGCTCGCCATGACGGTGTATGCCGATCTTGACTGTACGATCATCGACGAACTGCCGCCCGGCCGCACGCCGGTCGAAACCGTGGTCGTGCCGGACACGCGCCGCGAGCAGGTGGTGCAACGCATTCGTGCCGCGTGTGCCTCCGGCCGCCAGGCCTATTGGGTATGCACACTCATCGAAGAATCCGAAACCTTGCAGGCCCAGGCGGCGGAAAATACCGCGTTGCAATTACAGGCGGCGCTTGCGGAACTGAAGATCGGCCTGATCCACGGGCGCATGAAAGCTGCTGAAAAAGAACAGGCGATGGCACGCTTTCATGCGCGCGAACTGCATGTGCTGGTTGCAACCACGGTCATCGAGGTGGGCGTGGATGTGCCTAATGCCAGTCTGATTATCATCGAAAACGCCGAGCGGTTAGGCTTGGCGCAGCTTCATCAACTGCGCGGACGAGTCGGTCGCGGTGCCGCGGCCAGTGCCTGTGTGCTGTTGTACCACGCACCCTTGTCGCAGCAAGCCCGGTTGCGCCTCGCGGCCTTGCGTGAAACCAACGATGGATTTGAAATCGCGCGCCGTGATCTGGAGCAGCGCGGGCCGGGCGAAGTCCTGGGTACGCGGCAAACCGGTTTGAGCCAATTACGCATCGCCGATCTGCAACGCGATCAGGCATTGTTGCCGGAGGTTATCCATGCGGCGCAAATTTTAATGGAGCATTACCCGCAGCACGCCGCACGCCTGATCGCGCGCTGGGTAGGAAAATCCATTTCCTACGGCGAAGTGTGATCACTCCACATCCAGGCCGGCATTCCCGTCGATATTGACAACTTTTGGCGTATTCGGGAGCTTGATCTTGACAGTTTTATGGTGGCGCAAATATTCCGCGACCACATCCCACACCGGCGTTCCCTGCGGTTGGGGTCCGATACTGCCCCAAGTGGCAATGGTGTATTTCTTGTTGGGGTCGATCAGCTTTCCTTTGCTGTCCTCCATGCGCAAAATGCGCTGGCCAATCTCTTTATTCGGGTCGATCACGTAACGCAACGCCCCGGTGCGCACCATGTCGCCGCCTTGCTGCATGTACGGATCCTTATTGAACAGATTGTCGGCGAGATCTTCCAGCGTATCCTTGATCTCCTGGCCGCTGCGCTCGATCGTGGTGACGATCGGGTAGGTGATGGCTGTGAGATTCATCAAGTGCTCCATGGTGATGGACTCACCCGGTAGCAAGGTGGTGCCCCAGCGGAAGCCCGGCGAAAAAGCAAAATCGGTTCCCTTGATCTCGCGTAACGCCTCAACGATCAATTGATCCGACGTGCCGTTGAAATTTCCACGCCGGTACAGCAATTCTTCGGTGATGCCGAGCTTTTCGTCCAGCTTGGCTTGGTACGGAGCGCGCACCTTCGTGATATGGGTAGCCATTTCTTTGTCGGGAGGAATCAGGTTGGCAAAGATCGGCAGCAGCCGGTATTTATAATCACTGATCTTGCCGCCTTTCACTTCCAGATCCAGCACCGACAGAAATTTTCCGTTGCAACCCGAATGCATCACCAGGGTTTTGCCTTGTGCATTGTTCACCACATGCGGAGCCGGCAGCGCATCATGCGTGTGGCCGCCCATGATCAAGTCAATACCTGTTACCCGTGTGGCGATTTTAAAATCGGAATCCATGCCGCCGTGCGACAGCAGCACGACGATTTGCGCGCCTTTGGCCCGCACTTCATCGGCCATTTTCTGCATCCGGTCTTCCTGGATACCGAAAGTCCAATCCGGGATCATGTACCCCGGATTGGATACCGGTGTGTAGGGAAATGCCTGACCGATGATACCCACAGTAACACCGTTGATCTCGCGTAATGCATAGGGCTTGAAGATGGGATCGCCGAATTCCTTGTCCATGACATTCTGCGCAATGAATTCGATTTTTCCTTTGAAGTCTTGTTCGATGATGTGTTTCACGCGTTCCGCGCCGTAGGTAAACTCCCAGTGCCCGGTCATAATGTCGACACCCAACAACTTGGCGGCGTCGACCATATCCTGACCCTTGGTCCACAGCGCGGTCGCGGAACCCTGCCAGGTATCACCGCCGTCGAGCAGTAATGTGCGTCCGGGACGGGTGGCGCGCAGATGCTTCACGACCGTGGCAAGATGCGCAAAGCCGCCGATTTTTCCGTACAAGCGCGCCAGCTCCGCAAACTCCACATGGGAAAATGCATGCGCGTTTATACTGCGTGCCTTGAAGCCCATATACTTGAGCAACTTGTCTCCCACGATGTGCGGGAGCCGGCCGTTCGCTTCACCCAGGCCGATGTTGATCGACGGTTCGCGAAAATAGGCCGGCATCAGTTGTGCGTGACAGTCGGTCATGTGCATGAGCGTGAGCTGGCCAAACGGCGGCAGGTCATACAGATCGGATAAAATATCCGGACCCGCGTAACTTTGGCGCGGCAAGATCAGGCCGGCCGCTCCGGCGGCGGACAACAACTTTATAAAATCACGGCGGGTCATCGTGGCTTTCCTGAGTACAACAATACATAACCTAGCGGTACGGCAGCACGTTGATTGCACTACTACGAACAATGCAGGTGCCGGTATTCGGCATAAACTGCCACACTTGACGATCAATACGCATAAACCATGTATCGGCGGTTGATTTGGTGAGTTGAGCACGGCTTCCTCTTTTGACAATTCGTAAAGGTTAAGCACAATGTCTAACTCCACTTGGATTTCACGCGATCTTGCCGTGGTCTGGCATCCCTGTACCCAGATGAAGGATCATGAAACCTTGCCGCTGATTCCGATCCGCCGCGGTCAGGGCGTGTGGCTGGAAGATTACGACGGACAGCGTTATCTCGATGCGATCAGTTCATGGTGGGTGAATCTGTTTGGTCATGCGCAGCCACGCATCCAGGCTGCAATACGCGCACAGCTCGATCAACTCGAACATGTCCTGCTGGCCGGCTTCACGCACGCGCCGGTGATCGAACTTTCCGAGCGCTTGATCCAAATTGCGCCGCCCGGCCTGACCCGCTGTTTCTACGCCGACAATGGCTCGGCGGCGGTCGAGATTGCGCTCAAGATGAGCTACCACTACTGGCGTAATCGCGGCCAGCCTGCCAAAACCCGCTTCATTACGCTCAGCAACAGCTACCACGGCGAAACGCTCGGTGCGCTGGCGGTCGGGGATGTCGCGTTGTACAAGAAAACCTATGCGCCCTTGCTGATGCAGGCCATCACGGTACCGACACCCGACGCCTACCAACGCGAACCGGGGGAAAGCGAAAATGACTGTGCGCGCCGCATGTTCGCGCACATGGAACATGCCTTGGAACAACATGCGCACGAGGTCTGCGCGGTCATCGTGGAACCTCTGGTGCAATGCGCCGGCGGCATGCGCATGTATCCGCCGCTGTATCTCGAACTGTTGCGCCGCG
>CAZHHW010000072.1:0-17470 GCA_964532385.1 uncultured Gammaproteobacteria bacterium
GGTCTGGATGAGGTGGTGCGTGAGCAGGCGCGCCGTAAACCCTTGCTGGCGGTGTGCGTGGGCATGCAGGCGTTGCTGGATTTCAGCGCGGAAAATAACGGCATCGCATGTCTGAGCATCGTCGCCGGACGCGTGGAATTATTCGACGCCCATATGCACGATGCGCGCACGGGGGAACGCTTGAAAGTGCCGCACATGGGTTGGAATCAGGTGCATCAACAGGTATCCCATCCGCTGTGGGAAGGCATCGCGCAAGACACACGCTTTTATTTCGTGCACAGCTATTACACGGCGCCCGTGGAGGCGCGCGTTGCTGCGGCAACCACCGAGTATGGTGCGAACTTTACCTCCGCGATTGCGCGCGACAATATTTTTGCGGTGCAATTTCATCCGGAAAAAAGCGCGGCCGCCGGGTTGCAGCTGTATAGCAATTTTTTGCGTTGGAACGTCTAGGGACCTCTGAAACACTCCCTAAAGCCGCGCTGGCGGCGTTGGAAAAGCGCTCAGAATGCTCATGTACTCCGTGTACACTCCGCTTCTTCGCGCTTTTCCGTCTTGCCATCACGACTTTATGAAGTATTTCAGAAGCCCCTATAATCGAAACAGTTGAGGTCGCTTATGTTGGTGATACCCGCCATTGATTTAAAGGAAGGCAAATGCGTGCGGCTGCGGCAAGGGCGCATGGAAGACAACACCGTGTACTCGGAAGACCCGGTGGCGGTCGCGGCGCGCTGGGTGGAGCAGGGCGCGCGCCGCATTCATATCGTCGACCTCGACGGCGCTCTGGCCGGCAAGCGTATCAATCACGCGATCGTCGAGCGCATCGCGCACGCGCATCCGGGTATTCCAGTGCAGGTCGGCGGCGGCATCCGCGACGAAGATACCGTGCAGGCGTATCTGGATGCCGGGGTGCAATACGTGATTATCGGCACCAAGGCGATCAACGCGCCGCACTTCATCGCCGATTTATGCGTGGAGTTCCCGGGCCACATTATCGTCGGCCTGGATGCGAAGAACGGCAAAGTTGCCATCGACGGCTGGTCGAAATTGTCAAGCCACGACGTGATCGATATGGCGCGCCACTTCGAGGACGACGGCGTGGAAGCGATTATCTACACCGACATCGGCCGCGACGGCATGCTCAGCGGCGTGAATGTGGAATCCACCGTGGCGTTGGCGGAAGCGATTCACATTCCGGTGATCGCGTCCGGCGGCATTAAAAGCGTGGAGGATGTGCGCCAGCTCTGCGCTGTCGCACATCATGGCATCGTCGGGGCGATTACCGGACGTGCGATTTACGAAGGCACGCTGGATTTCGCGCAGGCGCAAAAACTGGCCGATGAGTTATCAAGAAAATAATGCAACAGGCCACCCGCATTGTTATGACGCGTTCCTTCCCCCTGCAAGGGGGAAGGTTAGGATGGGGGTGTAGTGATCACGGTTCACATCTAAGAATACCCCCATCCCCACCTTTCCCCTTGCAGGGGGAAGGAGCGCTCCGCTCGAGAAATCGTATAGTGAATCTGAACATATGTTTCCTACACGATGCCACACCTCACCAGATTGTTCCTGGATCGGATACCCACCCATGAGCCTCGCCAAACGCATTATTCCTTGCCTGGACGTCGACAACGGCCGCGTCGTCAAAGGCGTGAAATTTGTCGACATCCGCGACGCCGGTGATCCGGTCGAGATTGCCAAGCGTTATGACGAACAGGGCGCCGATGAAATTACCTTTCTCGACATCACCGCGTCGGCGCATAACCGCGACACCTTGGTGCATGTGGTCGAAGCGGTCGCGGGGCAGGTGTTCATTCCACTCACGGTGGGCGGGGGGATTCGCACGGTCGATGACATCCGGCGCATGTTGAATGCCGGTGCCGACAAAGTGTCGATCAATACCGCGGCGGTCACGCGTCCGGAGTTCGTCAAAGAAGCCGCGGAACGGTTTGGCGCGCAGTGCATCGTCGTCGCCATTGATGCCAAGTGTGTGAGCGCGCCGGGCGAATCCCCGCGCTGGGAAATTTTCACGCACGGTGGCCGCAAGGCGACCGGTCTTGACGCAGTGGTCTGGGCACAGCGCATGGTCGAGTACGGCGCCGGCGAAATTCTGCTGACCAGCATGGATCGCGACGGCACCAAGATCGGCTTCGACAACGAATTGAACCGCGCGGTAAGCGATGCGGTGGCCGTGCCGGTGATTGCGTCCGGCGGCGTGGGCTCGCTCGACGATCTGGTGAATGGTGTCAAGCTCGGGCACGCCGATGCGGTGCTGGCGGCCAGTATTTTTCATTTTGGCACTTATACGATCGGACAGGCCAAGAGTTATATGGCGCAACACGGTATTGAAATGCGGTTGTAGTTAAATCAATGCCGCGGCGGTGCGGCTGCAACTGAGAAATGGGATTGATGAAGGGTGCGAAGTTTGGTGAGCGGGCGAGCATGGCCATGGATTGGAGACGGCTTTCGTTTATCGCAGTGTTGTTTGTGTATTGCTTTGGACTATATGCATGCGGCACCGCCAAGGAAGCCAAGCAAAATATTGCGATTCGGCCGTTGAAATTTTCGACTCTCACTTTTGGACAGCTCAAACTGAAACTGCCAATTTCGATGGTGCCGCCGGCAACGGATCCACCCCTGGGCTCCAGTAACCTGACCATTCGCTCTCAAACCGGGAAAAATGCCGATATTCATTTGGGGACGCTGGACAATTTTGAGGAGAGCATGGGGCAGTATGTAGCGAAAGGAATCCTGGACGATTCCATCAAGACCTTTGACGAATTTTTCAACGAGCTGGTCAATTTGACGGGGACTCAGAATTATCCAAATTTGCAGAAAATCATGGAGATTGATTCCGCCACGGCGGCGAAAAAATATACGCGTGATGGTATTTCTCTCTACCGGTTCGATTTTGCAAAAGAGAAACACGTCTATATTGTCTTCAGTAATCCAAAGTACGTAGCTGAAATTTACTATCTGAAAGGCGCCATCAGCGACGTGGATTTCGATGCGATCGCCGCTGGCATCAGGAGTTGACGATTACCGGGCAGGTGAACATGGGTTCCGACTGGCTTGATCACATTCAGTGGACGGCGGACGGCTTGGTGCCTGCGATCGCGCAGGATGCCGAGACCGGGCGCGTGCTGATGTTCGCGTGGATGAACCGCGAATCGCTGGCGCTCACCGCCGCGGAAGGGCACGCGGTGTATTGGTCGCGTTCGCGTAATAAATTATGGCGCAAGGGCGAGGAATCCGGGCATATTCAGCGCGTGAAGGAAATCCGCATGGATTGCGACAACGACGTTTTATTGCTGCGGGTGGAACAGCTGGGCAACATCGCCTGTCATACCGGTAGGCACAGCTGTTTTTTTCAGCGTTTGCAGGACGGGGCCTGGACCGCCGTCGATCCCGTTATAAAAGATCCCAAGCACATCTATAACAAGTAAATGCCGGAATGAACGATATACTCACACAGCTCGCGCAAATTCTGGAACAGCGTAAATCGCAGAGTGCCGATCAGTCTTACGTGGCCTCGCTCTATGCCAAGGGTCTGGACGCGATTCTGAAAAAAATCGGCGAAGAAAGCGCTGAAACCATTATCGCGGCGAAAGGCGGCAAGAAGGACCAGATCGTATATGAGATTGCGGATTTATGGTTTCATACCTTGGTTTTGCTGGCTCAACAAGGGTTGGGTCCGGACGATGTGCTCAAAGAATTGCAGCGGCGTTTCGGCACCTCGGGATTAGACGAAAAAGCGGCGCGCAAGAAATAATTTCAAGCAAGCTTTCAGCATGCAAAGAATACGGCGCGGATAGACTGCGCGCCGCTCAACAGGAGGTGATGTATGGGTTTTAGCGTCTGGCAATTAGTAATCATTCTGGCCATCGTCATGTTGCTGTTTGGCACCAAAAAGCTGACCAATATCGGTGGTGACATCGGGAGCGCGATCAAGAATTTCAAGAAATCGATGCGCGATGGCGAGGAAGAAGACAAACCCGCCGCACCCGTTGATCAGTCGAAAGTGGTGCATCATGAAGCAGAGGGGCGTGTGATTGAAGGGCAGGCCACCAAGGAAAAAGACAAGACCTGACCTGTCTTCCGGGTGACGGCACACACGCATGTTCGAGATCGGTTTTTCGGAGATTATTCTCGTCGCTATCGTGGCGCTGGTGGTCTTCGGTCCGGAAAAACTGCCGGGCCTGGCGCGCGATATCGGACTTTGGACCGGGCGCATTCGTCGTATGGTGAGCAGCGTGCAACAAGATGTGCAGCGCGAGCTGTCGCGCGCCGATGAGCTCAAACGCCTGATCGAAGAACAACAAAACATTCTGGATCGCCACATCATCCTCGATGACACGGCGCCCACCGTGCCGGTCACAGGAAAAACCGCGCCCGCCGCGGCGGCGGCCGAAACTCATGCGTTACCCGCGCAAACAGCAGCGCCCGCAGCGGCGGTTCCTGAGCCGCTGCCGCCGCACGTATTACCTCCCGTGACGCCTGCCGATGTTGAAACGAAAACCAAGTAATCACTCCAGCTTCGGTGAATTGCCGCTGGTCGGGCACCTGATTGAACTGCGCACGCGGCTGATTCGCGCATTGCTGGTGATTGCGGTATTTTTTGCTGTGATGTTCCCATTCGCCAACGAAATCTACAGTTTCGTGGCTGAGCCCTTGATGCGTTATTTACCCAAGGGCAGCACCATGATTGCAACGGAAGTTGCTTCGCCGTTTTTAACGCCGTTCAAATTTGTCATGTATGCCGCCTTGTTCGCCGCCATTCCGGCGATCCTCTATCAGTTGTGGGCGTTTATTGCGCCGGGTTTGTATCACGACGAGCGTGAGCTGGCGCTGCCATTGCTGATTTCAAGCGTGGTGCTGTTCTACGCCGGGCTCGCGTTTTGCTATTTTCTGGTGTTTCCGCTGGTGTTCCAGTTCTTTACAAGCACCACCCCCGAGGGTGTGTCGATGATGACCGACATCGGCAAATACCTGGATTTCGTGTTGGGGATGTTTCTGGCTTTCGGCCTGGCCTTCGAGGTGCCGGTTGCGACCATCATTCTGGTCTTGATGGGCGTATTCACTCCCCAACAATTGGTCGAGAAGCGCTCCTATGTCATCGTCGGCGCATTTATCATCGGGATGATTTTGTCGCCGCCGGATGTGTTTTCCCAGACGTTGCTCGCCGTACCCATGTGGCTATTGTTTGAAGTGGGGGTGTTCGTGTCGCGTATCATCGTGCGCAGAAAGCAGGAGCGCGAACACAGCGCGGCGCCGACAGACAGTCCCGTGCCTAAACCTGCCGCCGGCAGCGCGGCAACGGTAACAGGAGATGCCAGTTTCCGGCCACTGACTCCGGATGAAATGGATGCGGAGCTGGCGAGCATTGCACAACAACAAAAACTCGAGCGCGAGAGTGGCGGTGGTAAGCCCACGACGGAATAGTGCGGATATTTTGCTTTCCGCTTGATGGACTGCGGCTATTGGAGAACGAGCGTGCATGAGCCGGCGTAATTACCTAATGTTATGCGCCGCGTTGTGTATATTTGGAAATCCGGTAACGCACGCTGCGCTCGAAAACCAGCTCAAGAATCACCCGGTGCCCTATCTTGCCATGCACGGTGAAGACCCGGTGCGCTGGCAGCAATGGAACGCGCAGACCCTGGAACGCGCGCGCCGCGAAAACAAACTGGTGTTCGTCTCGATCGGCTTTTTCTCCTGTTACTGGTGTCATGTGATGCAACGCGAAAGTTTTCGCGACAACGATGTTGCGCGTGTGCTCAATGAATCGTTTATCCCCGTGATTGTGGATCGTGAATTGGATCCGGCGCTGGATGCGCAGTTGCTGCAATTCGTCGAACGTTTTCGCGGTTCGGCGGGCTGGCCGCTCAATGTATTCATCACTCCGCAAGGCTATCCGATCCTGGGTGGAGTGTATTTCCCGCGCCAGGAGTTTCTGACGGTGCTCGCGCGTCTGACCGAGCGCTGGAAAAGCGAACCTGCACAGATCAATCTCCTGGCCGAACAGGCCGCACTCGAATCTTCAACCGCCGCAACGCCGCCGCCACCGGCACCAGTCGCAGCGGGCACGGAGTTAATACGTCAAGCCCTGGAACTTGCCGATCCCTTAAGCGGCGGATTCGGCGAGCAAAGCAAGTTTCCGATGAGCGCCCAACTGCTGGCCTTGCTTGCAACCTATGAAAGGCAGCGCGATGCCCGGCTGGGCGAACATCTGCAATTGACCTTGGAGCGCATGGCGGCGCTGGGTTTGCGCGATCATCTGTCGGGCGGGTTTTTCCGCTATACCACCGACCCGGCGTGGCGCACGCCGCACTTTGAAAAAATGCTCTACGACAATGCCTTGCTTGCCACGGTGTATTTACGCGCCGCGCGGATTTTCAAGCGCCCGGAATTCGAACGGGTAGGTCTAGAAACTCTCGATTTCATGATCACACGCATGCGTGCTGCGCATGGTGGGTTTTATGCGAGCCTGTCGGCGGTGGATGAGCTCGGTGTTGAGGGCGCCTATTATTTGTGGAACGAACCCACGCTCCAAACGGTGTTGGACGAAAATGACATCGCCGCCGCGCGCGCGTTCTGGAATATGCAGGGACTGCCGCCGTTTGAGAGCGGCTACTTGCCGGTGCCTGAGCGTGACATCGAGCAGGTTGCCGCACGCCTCAAACTTACCGCGGAACAGGTGCGGGAACGGGTGGAAAATGCGCGCAAGAAATTGCTGGCGGTGCGTGATCACCGGCAGGTGCCGGTCGACACCAAAGTGATCGCGGGCTGGAATGGTCTGGCGTTGATCGCGCTGAGTGAAGCGGCGGTCTTGCCCGGTGGAAAACCTTATGCGATTGCGGCGCATGAGCTGCGCGATTATCTGGTTACGAACTTGCTGCGCAAAGGAGAATTGTTGCGCGCGGAAACCAGCGCCGAAAATGCGGTTCCCGCCGTATTGGAAGATTATGCCTATGTGATCACCGGGTTGCTGCACTATGCGGCGTGGTCAAAAAATACCGCAGACCGGGTCACCGCGGGCAAACTCGCACGCACCGCCTGGCAACGCTTCTACCGTTCGGAGGGTTGGGTTTTGACAGATCGTCCGCTGCTGCCGGAACGCGCGGGAAAGGTCTGGGTGGAGGACAATGCCTTGCCGTCGCCCGCCGCTTGGCTTATCGGGGCATCGCTGCGGCTGGCGAAAGAATCCCGCGCTAACGAGCTCAAACGCCGTGCGCAGGATGCGCTTGCGCGCGGCGGGTTCTGGATTAATACGCAAGCCTTCGATTACGCCAGCTATGTACCCTTGATGGCGCGCTAGTGTGGAGCCGTGGATTTATCGCTCGGGCACCGGCCGTTGCGCGACCACGGCTTGCAAGGTCATGGCCGTGCCATTACGTATCATGCGCACTTCGACCTTGGTGTCCGGCGCAGTAGTGGAGATGATGCCTAATGCGGATTGCCCGTCTTCGACGGCGTGACCGGCGATATGCGTGATGATGTCGCCGCGGCGTATGCCGGCGCGATCCGCCGGGCCGCCGGATAATACGCCGGCAACAATCACACCGGTTACATTACTCAGGCCGAACGACTCGGCCAGACGCTGCGTCAGATCCTGGGGCTCGATGCCCAGCCAGCCGCGCACAGCGTGACCATAGCTGATGATCTCGTCCATGACTTTTTTCGCGATGCTCATCGGAATGGCGAAGCCGATGCCTTGCGAGCCGCCGGAGCGGGAATAAATTGCGGTATTGATGCCCACCAGCTGGCCATAGGCATTGGTCAGCGCGCCGCCGGAATTGCCGGGATTGATCGCGGCATCGGTCTGAATGAAATCTTCGAAGGTATTGATCCCCAGTTGATTGCGTCGCGTCGCGCTGACGATGCCTTGCGATACCGCCTGGCCGACGCCGAACGGGTTGCCGATGGCCAGCACGACATCGCCGACCCGCAGGCGGTCTGCATGATTGATGGTGATGACAGGCAAATTCGTAAGCTCGATGTGCAGTACCGCGAGGTCGCTTTCCGGGTCGTTGCCGACCAGTGTGGCTTGGGTTGTGCGGCCGTCGTTCAATGCAATCAGTACTTCATCGGCTCCGGCGGTTACATGATTGTTGGTCAGAATATAGCCTTGCGCGCTGACGATAACACCGGACCCGAGACTGTTTTGCAGCCGTTGGCGCGGCACGGTGATGTCGCCGAAAAACCGCCGGAACAGTGGGTCTTCCATCAAGGGGTTGGGTCTTTGCTGAATTAATTTAGTGGTATAAATATTGACGACGGCGGGCGCCGCTTGATCCACGGCATCGGCATATGAGACCGCACCTAACATCGGATTGCCGGCCGGCAGTGTGCCTTGTTTGATTTCGACCACCGGGTGGCCGGGATTAAGCAAATTCGGAAACAGCGTGACCACAATCCAGGCCGCAAGCAAACCGACGATGGCGTAAGTAATCAAAAATTTGAAAAAACTGCGCATTTGCATTCGAATAGGACGTCTTAATTCAGGCAGCTTGGCGCGACTATAGCGCAACAGGCGCCATGGGTTCCAGCCAAAGGGCGAAGCATGAAAACCTGCGGCTTCTTCGCCTCGCACTGAGGTTTCATTTTGTCTTTAATTTGGCAGGTTCTGCCGGGAAAAACTCATGGCCATGTTGAAAGAGCTCGTGGACTACACCGATGCACTACTGAGCGTGGGTGTGTTTAAAGATTACTGCCCGAATGGATTGCAAGTGGAAGGCCGTGCACAGGTGCAGACGCTGATAAGCGGAGTCAGCGCGAGCGCGCGTTTGTTGGATGCCGCGCTGGCGCTCAATGCCGATGCGGTGCTGGTGCATCACGGTTATTTCTGGAAGGGCGAAGACGCTCGTGTGGTGGGCTACAAGAAACAGCGCTTGCAGCGTTTGCTGAAGGCTGACGTCAGTTTGCTTGCCTACCATTTGCCTTTAGATGCGCATCCCGAATTCGGCAACAACGCGCAGCTTGCGCGGGTGCTGGGTCTAAACATTACGGGCGCTTTCGATACGGACAGCGGACCCAAACTGGGCTTGATTGGACAATTATCGCCCCCGCAAAGCGGCGCGCAGTTCGCCACGCACATCGAACGCATGCTGGGACGGGCACCGCTGCATGTCGCGGGCACCGCAACGCCAATCAAAACCATCGCGTGGTGCAGCGGCGGCGCACAAGGTTATATCGAGCGCGCCGCCGCGCTGGGTGTGGATGCTTATCTTACCGGCGAAGTGTCCGAGTACACGGTGCATATTGCGCGCGAAACCGGGCTGCATTTTTTCGCGGCCGGGCACCATGCGACCGAGCGTTACGGTGTGCAGGCATTGGGCGCGCATTTGGCGGGGCAGTTCGGACTGCGGCACGAATATGTCGAGATTGAGAACCCGGCGTGAAAGAATAACGGTAGGGGGCGCATAGCGCCCCTCGCCGTCAGTCGTTAGTCATCAGTTCTTTATTGCTTCCACTTCCAGGCTGAGTGCGACTTCGTCGCCGACGGCGGGAAGCCCATAGTTGACGCCGAAGTCGGAGCGCTTGATTTTGGTGGTGGCGTCGAATCCACACACGTTCTTTTTGCTCATCGCATGCACCGCGCACAGCATGCTGGTCACGGTGAGCGTGACCGGCTTGGTGGCTTTCATGATGGTGAGATTGCCGTCGACTTCGATGACTTTTTCGCCCGAGAAAGTCACCTTGGTGGACTTGAATTTAATTTCGGGAAACTCCGCGGTATTGAAGAAATCCGGTGATTTCAAATGTTGATCGCGTTTGGCGTGCGCGGTATCGACAGAAGTCGCATCGATGACGACTTCAACCGAGCCGGTTTTTTTCTGCATGTCGAGTTCCAGCTTGCCGCTGGTTTTGTTGAAACGTCCATGCATGGTGGAAAAGCCCAGATGGCTGACCGTGAAGTTCGGAAAGGTGTGTTCCGGATCGATGGTGTAACTGTCGGCCAGAACCACGCCGCCGGGTAATGCGAGAATAGCTGCTGCAAGAATCGATTTACGCATGGAAACTCTCCTGTTATGAATAAGTACTGCCACCTGCCAAATGCCAGGCATAAGCCAGCGCAATGCCGGCCAACACCATGGTCGAAACTGTCAAGAACCCCGCTTGTATCCAGCGCGGCCAGCTCTCCGACGCCGGCGCCCAATAGGCTGCCGGGGGTATCAGGCCTAAAATCACCAGCACGATCCAGGGCAGAGTGGCGAAGGCGACGCTGCCACAGCCAATCAAGCCCAGCAACATTCCGGCCGGCAGCGTCAGAATGCTGCCCGCGCCATTTTTCTTGCGCAACGCCAGCAATAAAACTCCGCCGCTGGCTGCGCTCACGGCAATGCCCAATTGCCCGAGCAAGGCCGACGAACCGATAATCGCGGCAAGACCGGTGCCCAGACCCAGGCTCACCGTGGCGCTCGTAGCGCGCAGTTCATCGTCGGCCAGACGATCCAGCCAATAAGTAATCCAGGCTGTATACAATGCGATTCCCGCACCCGCCGTCAGCATTTCCATCCCGCTTTTACGCAGCAGGACCAGACCAAAGATCCAGGCGCCGGCGAGTACGCTGAGCGTAGCGAAATAAAGCGGACGTCCGGACCAGCGCGCGCCGCGATGATCCATGACGGCGCCGATCAGCGCGGCGGCAATGCCCAGCAGAATGATTTTGCGCGTGGCCGTGAGCGGCTGGAATTCGACGCCATTGACGAAGAACACGGTGACGATGAATCCGGCGATCATGCCAAGGCCACGATGCGTCCAACCAAAACGCTGCGTCAACGCACCCACAAGCAAGGCGGCCAGTAACGGCAACACAAACGATTGCACTTCAGGATAATCAAAGAGAGTGGTCATGATTCATATCATGTGCGTGCGCGCAGTGAGTGTAGTAGAGATCATTAAGATACGGTAGTGTAGGGCCTGCGTTTTTAGTACCGCGTTATGACAACTAAAATTTTAAAACGGCTGCGATTATTCAAAATATTTTGCTGTGATGGCACGAGCTGTAAAAATAATTGTCCCACCGTTTTTGGTTTTCAATGTCATGTCTTGTTATGGACATGGAGTGCGCTGCAAAACATTTTCATTGGAGCCTCTAAGGTAAGACGCCGTACAGTGAATCAAGAGACAAGTATCTTATGAAGAAACTTGCTGGACGCGGCCCAATCAATTTTCACTCTTTCACATTATTGTTTACTTGCGCGGTTGCAACCGTAACAGCTGATGCTCAACCCATCGACGCTTGGCGGCCCGCCGCGGCTTCCGCTCCCAATGTGACATGGCAAGCTCCCTCTGCCTGGCTTGCGAGTTCTCCAACTCCGGCGGCGCGCGCGCCGAGCGAACCGCTGACGTTGGCGGCACTGACGGATATGGCGCTGCTCAATAATCCCGCGACGCGCGAGGCGTGGGCGGCGGCGCGCGCGCAAGTGGCGGCCGCCGGGGTCGCGGCGTCGGCGTTCTTCCCCTCGCTCGACGCGTTAGTTTCGCTGAGCCGCAGCTCAGGACCGGGTTCCTCAACTTCGCAGACACGTCTGGCACCGAGCATCAGCCTGAGCTATGTGTTGTTTGATTTCAATGCGCGCGGCGCGGCGGAGGAGGGTGCGCGCTACGCCGCACTGGCGGCGAATTTGAATCAGAATCGCACCTTGCAGGATGTGGTTCTGCAAGTCGAGCAAGCCTACTACCAATATCTGGGCGCCGATCAAACCGCGGGTGCGGCGCAAGAAACCCTTAAAACCGCACAGGCCAGTGTCGATGCCGCGCGGGTGCGGCGGCAGGCGGGTCTTGCGACCTTGGGCGATATCTACCAGGCGGAAACCGCTTTGGCCCAGAGCCAATTGCAAGCGCAACGCGCGCAAGGCGATGTGAACAAATTCAGAGGCGTGCTCACCAGCACGGTGGGGTTGCCGATCAATGCGGGTATTCAACTTGCCGTGCCGGCAGAGTTGCCGGTACGCGAGGTCAGGCAAAGCGTTGATCAGTATCTGACCAAGGCACAAATGTCACGACCCGACCTGGCGGCGGCCGAGGCACAAGTGCGCGCCGCGCGCGCACGTGTCGATACCACGGTGGCGCAAGGCCGGCCACAGGTCGATCTGTCCGCCAGCATCGGCACCGTCTATACCCGCGATAACACCAATGAAGGCAGCACGCGCAGTATTGGATTGAGCGTGCGCGTGCCGTTGTTCGACGGGCGCCGCACTCGCTACGGTGTCGAACAGGCGCAGGCCCAGGCAGAACAGTCGGCGGCGGCGCGTGATCGTGTCGCGCGGCAAATCGAACTGGACGTCTGGCAAGCCTACTTCGATTTGGAAACCGCCACGGTCGCGGTCGATAGCGCGCGCACCTTGCTGCGCAGCGCCAATCAGTCACGTGAAGTGGCGCAGGCGCGCTACCGCGCCGGAGTGGGTAATTTGTTGGAGTTGTTGTCCGCGCAAAGCGCCGAAGGCAATGCGCGCGTGGAAGTCATACAGTCGGAACTTTCCTGGTATTCCAGCCTGTCGCGCCTCAATAATGCGATCGGCGCCTTTTCCTCCAGCCCGGGTTCTTAATGAAGAAAAATATCGTCGTCACGGCCGTGATCGTGGCCGCCCTGGCCGGGGGCGGTTATGGAATCTGGCGCGCCACCAAACCCAAAACCGATGTGCCCGCCGCCACAGGTGCGGGCGGCGGTTCGTCCAAAGGACCCGCCACGGTGCGCACGGTATCGGTCGAGACGCGGCCCTTGCCGATTCTGCTCGATACCGTGGGTACCGTGGAAGCCGATCAAAGCGTCGCGATTCGTTCCGAAGTGAGCGGTGTTTTACAGAAAATCAATTTCCGCGAAGGCGACCTGGTCAAGGCCGGACAGTTATTGTTTCAAATCGATGCGAGCGCACCTCAGGCGGAGGTCGAGAAGGCGCGCGCCAATCTGGCGCGCGATCAGGCCACCCTGGCCGAAGCGCGCGCACAGACACACCGGCTTGCGCCGTTGGCGGAAAAAGAATATGTCACGCGCCAGGAATATGCGCAGGCCGCGGCGCAGGAAGAGGCGGCCAGCGCGACCGTGCGCGCCGACGAAGCGGCGCTCACCACGGTGCAAATCATGTTGCAGCGCACCCGCATTCATTCGCCGATTTCCGGCCGCGCGGGGGTGCTAAATACCAAGCTCGGGAACCTCGTAAGTTCCAGCGCCCAGGAACCCCTGGTCGTGATCAACGGCGTGCAATCGGTGATGGTCGCGTTCAGTATTCCGCAACAGCATTTGCAGGAGATCCGCACGCGCCGCAACGCGGGAGAGCTGACGGTTGAAATTCGCCATGAAGCGAATGCGGATGTGTTAACCACAGGCACGCTCGCGCTGGTCGACAATGCGGTCGATCCGCTCACCGGCACCATCAAACTCAAAGCGCGCGTGCCCAATCAAACCGAAATGATCTGGCCGGGCGAACTGGTGGCGGTGCGTCTGATTCTGGGCATCGAAGAAAATGCGCTGGTGATTCCGGAGGCCGCGGTGCAGCCCGGGCAGCAAGGTTCGTTCGTTTATGTCGCCGACAACGGCAAGGCGCGCATGCAGCAAATTGTGATTGCGCGTCAGGTGGGTGCGCAAATCGTGGTGGCAAGCGGGCTTGCCGCCGGTGAGCAGGTCATCGTGAATGCGCCGCAAAATCTGCGTCCCGGTGGTGCCATTCAATTGCAAGACACGACCAAGGCGGGGGCCGCGCGCGACGACAAAGGCGCGGCGAAAGATCCTGCCGCGCGTGCGGCAAACCGCGGCGGCAAGCCATGAGCTGGTGGCGCTTATTCATCGACCGGCCGGTCATGACGACGGTGCTGGTCAGCGCGCTGGTGATCTTCGGCATGTTCGCGTTCGCCAAATTGCCGGTCAACGATTTGCCCAACGTCGATTTCCCCACCATCACCGTGACGGCCAGCCTCGCCGGCGGCAATCCCGACAACATGGCGGCAACCGTGGCGATTCCATTGGAGCGCCAGTTCACGACAATTGCCGGCCTGGATTCGATGTCGTCGGTCAGCAGCACCGGTTCGACGCGCATCACGCTGCAATTCAGTCTGGATCGCGATATCGACGCGGCCGCGCAGGATGTGCAGACCGCGATTGCGCAGGCCGCGCGCTTTTTGCCGAAAGAAATGGACAATGCGCCGCAAATGCGCAAAGTGAATCCGGCCGACAGCCCGATCATGTTTCTGGCGCTGACGGCCAAGAACCTGCCGCTGCCCGCGCTGGACGCATTCGCCGACAACCGCATTGCGCAACGGGTCTCGACATTACCAGGCGTCGCGCAAATGCTGGTGTTCGGCTCGCAAAAATACGCGGTGCGTCTCTATCTCAATCCGGATGCGCTGCATCAGCGTAAATTGAGCATCGGCGATATCTCCACCGCGATCGGCAATTCCAACAGCAATCTGCCTTCCGGCACGCTCGACGGCCGCAGCCACCAACTCACCGTCAAGGCTTCCGGGCAGCTTGAAAAAGCGGCGGATTTCAACTCGCTGGTGATTGGCTACGAGAATGGCGCGCCGATCCGCTTCGCCGATATCGGGCGTGCCGAAGACAGCGTGGAAAACAACAAGACCGCCACCTGGTTCAACGGCGAACGTGCGATCGTGCTCGCGGTGCAGCGTCAACCCGGCGCGAATACGGTGGAGGTGGCGCAGGCGATACGCGCCTTGTTGCCGGAAATACGCGAGCAATTACCGGGCGGAGCGGATTTGAATATTCTGTTCGACCGTTCGCAATTCATCGGCGAATCCATCCACGATGTCGAAATCACGTTGCTGCTCGCCGTCGTGCTGGTGGTGTTGGTGGTTCTCGCCTTCCTGCGCAATGCGTCTTCGACTCTGATCATCGCGCTGGTGCTGCCGGTCTCGGTGATCGGCACGTTCGCCGCAATGTATCTGCTGGGGTACAGTCTCAACAATATTTCGTTGATGGCGTTGACCCTGGCGGTGGGTTTCGTGGTCGACGATGCCATCGTGGTGGTGGAGAACATCACGCGCCACATGGAGATGGGCAAGGACCGCCTGACGGCCGCGCTGGACGGTACCCGCGAGATCGGCTTTACCGTGATGTCGATGACCTTATCGTTAGCGGCGGTGTTCCTGCCGATTTTGTTCATGGCCGGAATTCTGGGCCGGCTGTTCACCGAGTTCGCGGTCACCATCGCCCTGGCGGTGATGATTTCGGGCGCGGTGTCGCTCAGCCTCACGCCGATGTTGTGCAGCCGTTATTTACGCACCACCCAGTCGCGCGGGAGAATTTTCGACGGCTTTGAAAAAATATTTGTCAAGACCCATGAGGCCTATGATGAAAGCCTGCGCTGGAGTCTGCGGCATCCCTCCGCCATGTTGCTGGTTGCAAGCGTAATCCTGGCAGTGACCGTCGCGTTGTACATCATCGTCCCGAAGGGATTCATTCCGCGCCAGGATACCGGACAAATCAGCGGCAACACGCGCGCCGAAGAGGGCATTGTTTACGAGGAGCTGGTGCGTAAACAAATGCAGATCACCGAGATCGTGCAAAAAAATCCCAATGTCGCGGCGGTGATGTCCAGCGCCGGTCAGTCGGGCGGTGGCGTAACCGGTTCGAACGTCGGCCGCCTGGTGGTGCGTCTGGTGCCAAAAAGCGAACGCAGTCTGACCGCCGACGAAGTCATCCAGCAACTCAAGAAAGAAACCCGCGGCATTTCCGGCATGCAGTTATTTTTGCAAAATCCACCCGCGATCAATATCGGCGCCCAGCAAAGCAATGCCGAATTCCAGTATGTGGTGCAGGGAACGGAGGTTGACGATTTATATCGGGCGGCGAGCGACCTTGAACGCGCATTGCGCGACGAGAAAATAATCCAGGACGTGAATAGCAATCTGGAATTGCGCAATCCTGAAATCAGAGTCGAGATTTTACGCGACCGCGCCGCGATTCTGGGGGTGACGCCGCAACAGGTGCAAGAAACGTTATTCGATGCTTACGGAGGACGCCGTGTCACCAGTATTTATGGAGCGTCCGATCAGTATTCGGTGTTGATGCAGGTCGATAAATCGTTCCAGGCCGACAGTAACTCGCTCAACGCGCTGTACATAAAAAGCGCGACCAACCAGATGATTCCGCTGGCGGCGATTTCGGAAATCAAAAGCGGCGTGGGGCCGGTGTCGATCTCGCACTTCGGTCAACTGCCGTCGGTGACCTTGTCGTTCAATCTCGCGCCCGGTATTTCGGTCGGCGAGGCCACCGCACGCGTGCAACAAATCGCGCATGAGACACTGCCGGCGGGTATTACCACCACGTTTACGGGCTCGGCCAAAACATTTCAGGATTCGATGCGCAACCTGCCCATCCTGCTGGCGATTACCATCCTGGTGATTTACATGATTCTCGCCATTTTGTACGAGCATTTCGGACACCCGCTCACCATCCTGACGGCGTTGCCGCTGGCGGGATTCGGCGCGCTGGTGATGCTGCTGATTTTTCATCAGGAACTCAATATCTTCAGTTTTGTGGGCGTGATTCTGCTGGTCGGGCTGGTCAAGAAAAACGGCATCATGATGGTGGATTTCGCCGTGGCGGTGCAGCGTACAAAGAATTTAACCGCACATGCCGCGATCACCGAGGCAAGCCTGGTACGCTTTCGTCCCATCATGATGACAACCATGGCGGCGATTCTGGCGACGCTGCCCATCGCCCTGGGCTATGGGGCGGGAGCCGAAGCGCGCCGCCCGTTGGGCATCGCGGTGGTTGGGGGTCTAGTGTTTTCGCAGTTTCTCACCCTTTATTTAACCCCTGCTTTTTATGTCGCGCTGGATCGCATCACCGGAAAATTTGCGCATAAGCCGCAAACGGCGGCAGTTGCAGGGCGCTCATGAGACTATGCTTCTGATAACACCGGCTCAAGAGATGGGGTATTCCGGGCGACAACAGTACTGAGAGTATTGAACCACTGGAGGCAGCGCGTTATGTTGAAACGGCCGGATGAAAATAAAGATCCCCTGTATCTGTTATTGCGTGAAAATAAACTGAAGGAATTCAACACATATAAAGCCGCGGGCAAGATTCCCAATTTGCGCGATACCGATATGCGCGGTCTTGACCTGCGAGGAATGGACGCCTCCGGGCTTGACATGAGTAACTGCTACTTCCGGCAGGCCGATTTACGCAGCATTGATTTTTCGCAAACCAAGCTCGAAGGCGCCAGCATTAACGGCGCGAAAATATCGGGGTGTATGTTTCCAAAAGATTTATCCGCGGAAGAAATCACCATGTCATTGCTGCATGGCACACGCATGCGTTACGGCAAATAGTGCCGGCGGTTCCCTACAACCTAGAAACGGCAGTTGACCGCTACAAGGCACAAGCAAGTGTGTACAGGTATTGATATTTTTTTCCAATGCATGCTTCACCCAAAAGGTGAGGCCCGTTACGGCCTGCGCAGCACGCCCCGTTGTGCACATGGCTACGTTGCAACTCGTCGGA
>CAZHHW010000073.1:0-17290 GCA_964532385.1 uncultured Gammaproteobacteria bacterium
CCTGCGGCCAAGATGGCCGCGCTCCAAATACTACCGATTCAGCCTCACCCCATCCTGTCTCGATGGTGTGAATCACAATGTGACGCATATGATTAAAGTATGCATAGCGCCCTTCTTATTATTTCACAACATAAATTCCCCGCCAAAAAAGATAAGGCGCCTAAAGGCGCCTTATCTAATCATTACGAACGTCGAACTACATTAGTTAACAGTCAAGGTCGCGACCGCGGGTGCGGTGTTATTGCCGTTGCTGGTTTGCAAGGCACCGGCGGGCAGCGAGTTGAAGTAACTACCTGCGACCGGCGCGGTTATTTGCGCCGTCACGGTACAGGAGCCGTTGGCCGGGATGGAGCCGCCGGTTAAACCCATCGAGATGTTGGTTTCATTGAACCACAGCGGGAAAAAGCCGGTGGTGCGTGCCTGGACTGCTCGCTCGTTGGACGGTTTCATACAGGTGCTGGTGACGCTGCCGATGACGGTCAGCAAGCCGCTTGGCAATGTGTCAATAAGCGGCGCGGTGAGGTCGGCGATAGTGCTATTGGAGTTGCTCAAGGTGATGGTCAGCGTCGCGACTCCGCCCGCCATGATGGTGTCCGGGCTGAAGGATTTGCCGAGCGTAGGCGGTGCAATATTCATGGGTGCATTGACGGTCAACGTCGCAACGGCGGGGGCGGCGTTATTCCCGTTGCTAGTTTGCAGCGCGCCTGCGGGCAGAGAATTATAGTAGCTTCCGCCGGCCGGCGCGGTTACATCCACCATCAAGGTACAGGAGCCGTTCGCCGGGATCGAGCCGCCGGTCAAATCCACCGTGGAGCTGCCCTGGGTCGCGGTAAGCGTGCCGCCGCAGGTGGTGCTGGCATTGCCTTCGACCAGCACGCCGCTTGGCAAGACATCGATAAGCGGTGCGGTCAGATTGGCGGCCGTGAAGTCCGTGTTGCTCAAGGTAATGGTCAATGTCGAGACCCCGCCCTCATTGATGGTGTCCGGGTTGAAGCTCTTGCCCAGCACCGGTGGAGTGACGGTGACCGGCGGTACGCCGCATGCGGAAACAGAAACGTTGTTGGTATCCAGGGACACTGCGCCATTACGCGCCAACGCGCGGCCGGACAGATTCGCGCCGGTAGTCAGCGTGATGCTGGTGAGCGCGAGAATGTTGCCTACAAACGCCGTGGCGGAGCCAAGCGTCGCGGAACTGCCGACCTGCCAGAAGACATTACATTGTTGCGCGCCGTTGGTGAGTTTCACTTTCGAATTACTCGCCGTCGTGAGGGTGCTGCCGGTCTTGAATACCCAGGCCGCGTTGGCATCGCCCTGCGCATCCAGTGTAAGCGTGCCGGTCAACTGCGCCGACGAAGAAAAACAATACACGCCCGAGACCAGGGTCATACCACCCAAATCCTGACCTGTTAAGTCGGTATCGCAAGCCTGGCTCGCCAGATTGTTATAGGTTGTGGTGGTGTCGTTCTGAGCCTGAAGTGCCACCGCATCGGCGGCGTGGATGGTTCCACCGGCCACCAGCCCGGGTGGAAAACCCGTGACCGCAGCGCCCGGGTTAACGCCCAGGTTTCCGGTAATGACACTTGAGCCGGTGTTGGTTACGGTTGAGCCCGCCAATATTGCAAAGCTCTGCTCCGTGCCTAACGGGGTGGATACGGACAAAGTTTTTTTGGCCTTGTCCGCGCTGGTGCCCGCGCTTTCTCCAATGCAGGCCGTGAGGAACGCCGCCGAGATCATTAGCGCGGGGAACAAAACGCTCTTGCCAATCTTTGCAAACAAACCGTTCGCCGTATGTCGTTTCATTAGCTTATTCATTGCGAGCCTCTTTGATGTGTGTCACCGCATGGGAATGGATTCCGTTCACGCATGAATGTGCGGCCGGTGGCGCTCAACAGGGATAGGGTGAATTATCGTAAATCTCCCGCCAAAGCGAGTATCTCCGTCCCTTTTAGGCGCCTCTGTTCGCTGGCAGGCTTAGTGAAAAATTTAATAAGGCGATGGCAATTCCAACGCGTCTAATACTTATGAAAATCTCAAGCAGCGCGCCTTCCCACACATTTTGTAAACAGCAACTATACTGATGGGCGTGCGAAGTTCGAGCTGCGTTATGGTCATGACCGAAACTATTTTCTCCATGAGGTTTTAATGGCTGCCGTGGTCCCACCGAAACATCGATTCATTCCAGTTTTCAAGCATCTATAACAAAAATCCGATTCAGGAGGTTTCATGAGAAACATCAAGTTGATCCCCTTGGTTTTATCGACATGGAGCCGGTTTATTTTCAGGATGATGCCGGGTGTTGTCGTTTTAATGGTGACGCTAGGAATGTGCGCGAGCGATGCCGGCGCGGCCGATTTGAAAGTCATGAAGCAGGGTTTGGGCTCGGGAACCATCACTTCCACCGTGGCCGGAATCAATTGCGGAACCGACTGTGATGAAACCTATGCCGCCACGGTCAGTGTATCGCTCACCCCCACGCCTGCGGCGGGTTCAAGCTTTGCAGGCTGGAGCGGAGATTGTTCAGGCGTGGCGGCGTGCACGCTGTCGATGAGCGCGGCCCGCTCGGTGCGTGCAGAATTTAGTCTAAATACGGCAATACCCGCGTTAAGCAGTTTCACGGCGGCGGGCATCCAGGCGTATTTAACAGCCAATCCTGTGGTCAACACCCCCGCGCGGCTGATCAAGGCGTTACCCAGCGAGTACAAACGGAACTGGATTTTAATGTCGCGCTCCGAAAGTCTTCAGACCGGCACGGCCGAATTTCCACGCATTCTGCTTCCCAGCGCCAACGCCCAGTTCGTATTTTCGGTGGGCCTGGCCGCGCACAGCTCGTATCCCGGCGCGCATCCTAACGCGGTTGAGTACATGCAATGGGATGCGGTCGAGAAAAATTTCCGCTTTCATGAAATCGTGCTCGACGCGATTCCCGCCATGGGTAGCGTGCCTGCGCGCGTTCGCGGAGTTTCCACCGACGACAGTAAATGTTCGAAATGTCACTCGACCCGCAATGTTTTGAATGCGACCGCTTCGCCCGGCACCACCGGAATTCCGCCAGGTGTTATCAAGGCCAAGAACAAACCCAACTGGGACTCTTACGACAGTTGGGGCGGCATGATGCCTTTGAACCGCGACCGTATTTATCAAGGTTCGGTGGAGGCCGCCGCATTCCGCAAGCTCTTCAATCCCTGGACCTGGCGCGCGAACGCTGCGGTCGGAACCCTCATCGAGCAACTGGAACTTCAGCCTCCCGGAGTTCCGGCCGCGCATGTCATTACGCGCACCAACGGCGGCAGCAACGATGGCCATGTTAATTTCGCATTTGATGCCGCGCCGCCGGTCTTGACAGAACCTGCGCCCACGGGGACCGATCCCGCCATCACCACCGCCTATGCGTTTAATCGCCTCGCCGGTACCGGTGGCGCAACTTCCGTGACGCGCGGCGGGGCCCGCGTGACCTTGCATCACTCGAACATTCCCACCAGCGACGAAGGACGCGGCGTGCGCTTTTTCGATGCGCTGGGCGGACTGGCCGGCACGCTCAATCAACAACGCGTCGCGGATGAACTGATCAGCCATCGTTTTGCGACCGGCAGTGTGCCCGTGGATGTGCGTCCCATTGCTCTGGCCATCGCCAAGGAATGTTTGAGCATCGATGCCGCCACCAACTCGATCACGCCGGCGCTCACCGTCGACTTCGGCTTTTTTAATGCCCGCAACGGGATGACGCTAAACGATGTGGTGACGGATACGCGCACGCGTGAACAAAGTCTGCCGCGCAGAAAGGCCGATATCCAAAAAATAAATTTGGATCGCACCGGTGATCCCTATCTGTTTGCGTCGTCACCCACCAATGGCCTGATCCAACAGTATGGCGCAGCCACCTCGGCGGGCACGGACACCTCGTTGAGCAGGCTGCGGCAGGAAGTGTTCCGGCGCCCAATTGATAATCCCGCGCCGGATGCGACCGTGATGGGCGGCATCTACGTCGATCGCGAGCTGTACAGCTACAACACCAATCGCATCGCGATGTACCGCTACTTTTTAGAGCCGTTGGGCGTTTCTGTCGACAAGTGGTCGATGGGCGTGCGCGGCCGGTCAAGAACGTATACTTTCGCCGATGTGTTTGGCACCTACGGAAATGTTTTTCAACCTCAGTTGGAAGCGAGCCTGAGCAGCAGTCCGGTACCGGGGCTGGCGGCGCCTTACGATTGCGCTTCCTTGATCACTGCCGTCAACAGCACGCTGTCGTCATTGCCTGCGGCAGCCGCGGTTCCGCCCTTCAGCGATGTACAACGAATTTTTAACAAGAGTTGCATCGAATGCCATGGGGGCTTGGGATACCCGCCGTATGGGCCCGGTTCGCTGGATTTTTCCGAAGACGAACTGTTAACCATGGGCACGCGCCTCGCCCGCTCGCACGCCAACGCGGTGGCCTATACAACAACCAACCCCTCCACGAGTTACCTGTACCAGCGCATTACCGGCACCAGCGAAGATTGCCCTTTCGGGCTCATGCCCTGCGGCGGTCCGGCGCTGAGCAAAGTGGATATTGAAACCATTCGCCGCTGGATCGTGGGTTCGCGCCCAACTACCGTGGGCGATCCGCATCTCAAAACCGTCGACGGCACCCACTACGATTTTCAGAGCGCGGGTGAATTTGTTTTACTGCGCGAAGAAAACCTGGAAATCCAGGCGCGCCAGCGTGCGGTGGCCACCGAGGCGCCGCTGGGTCCCAACGCGCACACCGGTCTGAGCTCGTGCGTGAGTCTGAACACGGCCGCCGCGGTGCGGGTGGGTCAACACCGGATCTCGTATCAACCCAATCTCAACGGCGAGCCCGATCCCAGCGGCATGCAACTGCGCATCGACGGCAAGCTCACCAAATTCGACACGCGCGAAATTCTGCTGGCCACCGGCGGGCGCATTGTGCGCACGCCCGCGCCGGGAGGAATCCAGATTGAAGCGCCCGGCGGAACCGTCGTGATCATCACCCCCGCCTGGTGGGATTACTACCGCGTGTGGTACATGAACGTCGATATCAGTAACGCGCGCGCCACCCAAGGCGTGATGGGCGCGATTGCACCGGGCAACTGGTTACCGGCGCTGCCGGATGAAACTTTGCTCGGCCCCCAACCCCGCGATTTACATCAGCGCTATGTAGACCTGTATGGAAAATTCGCCAATGCCTGGCGCGTGAGCGATGCCTCCACCTTGTTCGACTATGCCCCGGGCACATCGACCAAAACATTTACCATCGAAGGCTGGCCCGCCGAGAATCCCAAAACCTGCGCCCTGCCGCAATCGCCGGAAGGTCCGCCCGCACAGCCGCCGGTAAAACCGCTGCCCCTGGAAATTGCTAAGCAACATTGCGGTGCCCTGATTGCCGCGGATTTAAAAGCCAACTGTGAACAAGACGTGATGGTGACCGGCGAGCCCGGCTTTGCGAAGACCTATCTGCTGACGGAACAGATTCAGCGCAACGCGCTGCCCACCGCGCCGGTGCTCGCTTTTCCGGAAAACAATCATGAAAACCTTCTCAAGCCAATTGTCTTCACCTGGAACCCAGCATCCGATTTGAACGGCGACCCCGTGACGTACCGGCATTGTGTGTGGGCAGTGGGCGAACGTCCGACGTTTAATAATTGCGATGCGACCTCAATCCAGACGCCTGCGCCGGATCGCAGCATGGTCTATGCGCTTGTGATGGCCCTGGTGGGTTCGGTGTTGCTTGCCGTGCTGATCCTGCTGGGCATGAAGCACAAGCGCGGCCTGTTGGGTTTGGTGGTGCTCGTGATTCTGGTGCTGGTGATTCTGGCTTACTTTGCCGGTAGCAGCGGCGCGGTGCAAACAGCATCCAAAACCGTTACCACGCTGGAACCGGGCAAGGCCTATTTTTGGAAAGTCATTGCCGAAGACACTAAAGGCGGCAGCACCGAAAGCGAAACCCGGCGCTTTACGACCAAGTAGCAACGCTAAGATTCGGCTCGCGACAGCCGCGCTCTGTGAGGCGCGGCTGTCCTCTTGCAGTTGCGGTTTGGCGAGGCGCGCAGTAGGTTCGTCGTCAACCCCGCCAATCGCATTTATGCAGGAGCAGCTTATGAGCGAAGATCAAACAGTTCACCAGGACACGCAGCGCAATATTTGGGTGCGCGCTTTGCACATGCTGTTGATGGGCCTGGCTTACCAGGTCACTGGCACGGTGGTGTTGATCGTGACGCTGATTCAGTTCGTGCTGATGCTTGTGAACGATACGCCCAATGCTCGTTTAACTTCCTTCGGCCGCAGCCTGGCGCGCTACTTACAGGAAATCGTAAATTTCCTGACCTTCGCTTCCGAAGAAACGCCCTTCCCCTTCAAGGACTGGCCCTCCAGCGACTCAACCGCGGGATAAAGTCTAGAACCGGCACAGTTGTTCTGCATCCAACCGAGTGCCCGCGTCATGCACTAAATCCACAGAACCGCTTCGGCGCGGATTTTGTGGCGCAAACTTGATCTGCTATAAATACACGCTAATCTGCATAGAGCCTGCGCGCAGTGATGGTCACTGCGCGCGTTACAGGGAGGTCGTCATGCTCAACAGCACCGTGCTTGAAGTCGCCATTGGCCTGATCTTTTGTTTCGCCTCGATCAGCTTGATTGCAAGCTCAATCAACGAAGCGCTGGCTTCCGCACTTAAGTTGCGCGCGCGCACCTTATTGAGCGGCGTCAAACTGTTATTGAACGATCCAAAATTCACGGGGCTGGCGCAGGCAATCTATAACCACGCGCTGATTAATCCCGAAAGCGCCGGCGACGCCAAAAAACCACGCGACCTGACGACCAAACCGTCGTACATCCCGTCGCGGCAATTCGCCGTCGCCTTCATTGATGTGTTGCAAACCGCACCGGTAGAGACGCGTGTGTTTGAAGACGCCTTGCTCTCCGTTAAAGACGAACAGTTACGGCTGATGCTGCAAGGGATGTATCAACGCGCGACCGGCGACATCGAAAAAATGTATACGGAACTCGCCGCATGGTTCGATAACGGCATGGAACGCGTCGCCGGCCGTTACAAGCGCCGCGCGCAACTGATCAGCTTCATCATCGCGCTGAGTTTGGCCGCTTTGTTCAATGTTGACAGTTTCCGCGTATTCCAAACCTTGTGGATGCATCCTGCTCTGACGGCGCAACTTAATATTGATCTGGCGCAAAGCCAAGACCTGAATGTCACGATAGCCAATCTCAAACTGTTACCTGTGGGCTGGGACCAGACGCCTGAGTTTTCGATGCTGACGCGCGCCGAAACCTGGGTGATGTTCGCAGGTTGGCTGGTGACCGCGTCGTCCGCATTGTTTGGCGCGCCCTTCTGGTTCGACTTATTACAGAAGCTGACGCGCTTGCGCGGCACAGGAAAGAAACCAGAAAAACCCGATGAGGCGTGACACCAATTAAACGGCGGTCAAACCAAACTACAATGAGCAACGCCGTGAGATTACTGCCAATAACTGTTTTTACGTGTCAGCACGAGCGGCGTGTTATTGCAGCCGTCGAATTGTCCGCGCAATTGTTTTTCCACCAGCGTGCCGGTAAAGCGCCCGGGGCAACACAAGCTGTCTTCGCGCGCCGGAATATCGATGGCGATGCTATTTCCTTTCAGTGTCAACGGCGCAATCAACGGTGTGCCGGCCACGCCCTTTGCGCATTGCACCATGGCCACGTAACCACGCTGGTTTTGCATGATAAAAATTTCCGTGCCGATGAGTTGTTGCTTGGCGGTGAGATACCACATGTCGGAATACAGGCCGGTGATGCGCGGCGTGTTTTCGGCCGCATGCGCAGAGCCGAATAGCGCGGCGCAAATTAGATATCCGGACAAACCCCGACGAGGCAAAAGTTTTTTCATTGGATATCCTTGGCGTGGCGGGCGGCAAGCATCAGCTTCAGCATAAATCAAAACCGGAAATTGCGCCGGACGGCTTACGCCCCGGTTGAACATCCCGATGCGAAGGCTGCATGTTATATTTACCGCGTTTCAGTGGCCAACATTCACCGGTAAAATATTGTTGCCACTTTGCCCCGGTAGCTCAGATGGATAGAGCATCCCCCTCCTAAGGGGAAGGTCAGCCGTTCGAATCGGCTCCGGGGCACCATCCAAAAAAATTTACAGCGCTTCGATTTATGCGCCGACTCCGGTAGCATCACGCGCATGCCCGCCATCATCGAAGTGCGTGATCTGGTTAAACACTACCCCAAGGTGCAGGCGGTGAATGGCGTCAGCTTCGCCATCGAGCCCGGTATTTGCTTTGGCTTGCTTGGGCCCAACGGCGCCGGCAAGACCACCACCATCGAAATGATGGAAGGGATTCAAAAACCCACCTCGGGTTCGATTTTCTACAAACAGCAGCCGCTGGGGGCGCAATTCCGCAACGAAGCCGGAATTCAATTTCAACACACGGCACTGCCTGATTTTCTGACTGTGAAGGATGCGCTGCGCTTGTTTCATTCGCTGTATCCGCGCACGGCCGATCTTGAGCAGATCATCGACATGTGCAATCTGCGCGAGTTGCTGGGCCGCGATGCGCGCAAATTGTCCGGCGGACAGCGGCAGCGTTTGCTGCTGGGCATCGCCTTGGTCAATGATCCAAGCGTGCTGTTTCTGGATGAACCCACCACCGGCCTTGATCCGCAAGCGCGGCGCAACTTCTGGGACTTGGTGCGTGCGACGAAGGCGCGCAACAAGACAATTATATTGACGACGCATTACATGGAAGAGGCGTACACGTTGTGCGACGAAATCGCGATCATGGATCACGGCCGCGTGATCGCGCGCGGCACACCCGATGCGTTGTTGCAGCAACATTTCAAACATGTGTTCCTGCGTCTGCCGCGCGCGGATTTCGCCGTGCCGCTGGAGCAATTTCCGTTTACCGTGTTTGAAAGCGATGGCTATGTCGAGATCCAGGCGCTCGATGCCAACGAAACCATTGCGCTGCTACTGAAAAACAACGTGCCGCTAACCCGCCTGGAAATCCGCCCGCCGTCGCTGGAAGATTTGTTTCTGGAACTCACCGGCAAGGCTTTGAGAACCTGATGAAACGTTTTTTCGCCGTATTGCATGCCCGTAACCTGGAATTTCTGCGCGACCGCTCGGCGCTGGCATGGAATATCATCCTGCCGTTTTTCATCGTGCTGGGTTTCGCGTTTGCGTTTTCCGGCGGGCCGCGCGACATGTTCAAAGTGGGCGTGTATGGCGGCAGTGAAACCGCGGCAGCCAACGTCGCTTTTTTACATACCAAGTTCGTGCAATTCATTCCGGTCGACAATCTGCAAAGCGCGCAACGCAAAGTCGAACATCACCAGCTTGACATGCTGCTGGACGTGGGACCGCCCGTGCGCTACTGGATCAACACCGACTCGCCCAATGGCTATGTGCTGGAACACATGCTGCGCGGCAGCGGCGATGCTTCTGCCTCCCAAACCTTTGAACGCAATGCCTTGGCCGGGCGCGAAGTGCGCTATGTTGACTGGTTGGCGCCCGGTATTTTCGCGATGAACATGATGTTCAGTTGCCTGTTCGGCATCGGCTACGTGATCGTGCGCTACCGCAAAAACGGCGTGCTCAAACGCCTCAAGGCCACGCCGCTGAGCGCGTTGGAATTCCTGACCGCGCAAGTCGTATCGCGCATGTCTCTCATCGCGCTCGTCACCACGATCGTTTATGTGGGCTGCGATTTGCTCATCGACTTCACCATGCACGGTTCCTACATCACGCTGGCGTTCACCTTCGCGCTGGGCGCCGTGTGCCTGATCTCGCTGGGCCTGCTCACCGCCGCGCGCTTTGCAAGCGAAGAATTCGCCGGCGGCGTGTTGAACGTGCTCACCTGGCCGATGATGCTGCTGTCCGGCGTGTGGTTCTCGCTCGAAGGCACGCACCCGTGGGTGCAAAAAATCGCGCAGATTTTCCCGCTCACGCATATTGTGAACGCCGCGCGCGCCATCATGCTCGACGGCGCGGGTTTTGTTGAAGTGTTTCCGCAGTTGCTGGTGCTGGGGATCATGAGCACGGTATTTCTTGTGCTCGCGGCGGTGCTATTTCGCTGGGAATAGCTGCGCGTATTAATACAAATACACGGCCCCTGCGGCAGCCACCGAGTTGTCACTTTGGCCTGACGTAGTATTGCCCACGCCAGTCGCGGCGCTGGATTCGTACTGGGCGCCCACCGCGAGCGTGTTGCCATCGGCGCTCAGAGCGAGCGCGCGACCGAATAAATCACTGTTCTCGGTATTCGGCGCTTTCACATAGGCGTGTTGGGACCACGTTATGGCGCTGCGGTCGTAAACGTACACCGCACCGGAAAATGCAGCATCGTTAAGCGTGGCGGTCTCGTTGGGTGTGCCGGGCATGACGCCGGTATTCGCACTGCCTTCGTTGTACGCCCCGACCGCGAGCCGGTTACCCTCGGCATTTAGGGCAATCGCAAAGCCGAAGCGATCACCCGCACCGGTGTTTGAAGCTTTCACGTAAGCCTGCTGGGACCACGTGGCCCCACTGCGGGTCATCACATACGCTGCGCCGGAACTGCCCGCGTCGTTACCCGTGGCAGCCTCGTTGGGTGTGCCGGGAATCACGCCGATAGCCGCACTGCTTTCGCCGGAGGCTCCAACCGCAAGAGTATTGCCATCAGCGCTCAGGACCACCGCACTGCCAAACGCGTCACCGGCCCCAGTGTTCGACGCTTTGACGTAGGCCTGTTGCTCCCATGTGGTGCCGCTGCGGATGTAGACATACACCGCCCCTGAAAACGAAGCGCCGTTGAGTGTGGAAGCCTCATTGGGTGCTCCGACGGTGATACCACTGTTCGCACTGTCTTCCGCATATGCGCCGACCGCGAGCGTATTGCCATCTCCACTCAAGGCGACCGAGATGCCGAACAGATCATTGGCCTCGGTATTTGATGCTTTTACGTAGGCCTGCTGGGACCATGTGGTGCCGCTGCGGACGTAAACGTACACCGCGCCGGACTCACTCGCGCCATTCGGCGCGTCGGTCTCGGCAGGCGCGCCCGGAGTAACGCCGGTTTTCATACCGTCTTCGAAATACGCGCCCACCGCGAGCGTGTTGCCATCGGCACTTAACGCAATCGAGTTACCGAACAAATCGACGGCCGCGGTATTTGAGGCTTTCACCAAAGCCTGTTGAGACCACAGCGTGCCACTGCGTGTAAAAACATATACCGCGCCGGACGAAGACGCGCCATTGAGCATGACAGCGTCGGTGGGTGCTCCGGGCGTGATACCAACATTCGCACTGGCTTCGCCCTGCGCGCCGACCACCAGCGTATTGCCGTCTGCGCTCAGCGCGACCGCATCGCCGAAATTGTCGCCGACTCCGGTGTTGGATGCTTTCACGTAAGCCTGCTGGGCCCATGTGGTGCCGCTGCGAGTATAGACATACACGGCACCTGCGACCGCGGCCAACGCATTCGGCGCGCTGTTAATACCGGTGGTCGCACTGGCTTCATGATATGCCCCGACCGCGAGTGTGTTGCCATCGCCGCTCAGGGCGACGGAGTTGCCGAAGAAATAACCGGACCCGGGATTGCTCGCCTTGAAATAGCCGACGGTGTCGAGCATGACATTTAGCGCGCTGATATTCGCCGAGGGCAGACAGGTGTCGGCATCACAGGCTTCCAACAGGAATTGGGCCTGCGGCCAATTGATACGATGGACACCGATATCCCAGTCGTAAGCCGTAGCGGTGAGCTGGTCGCTGGACGCAGCGAGTGCTGCAAACCCCGTAACCCCGTCCGGGTTAGTGCTCACACGGTAGAACGTCGCGCCAGGCACCGCCGCCCAATTGAAATGCAATTGTTTGAGACCGGCACTCACGGCAAGCACCACGCTGGCGGGATTGGCAGGCCCAACCGTAACGGAATTTGACACTACCGGCAGACCAGCACGGATACCGGTTTGCGCCAGCGGCGTGACTTCGGCAGAAAGGGCTTTATCCGCATCACTCAATGTCAAGCTGTGTGTCGGGCCGGTTGCCCCAGCGATGGCTACGCCGTTGCGCAACCACCGGATCGAACTACCGCCGCCGGCTTCGGCATCATTGTCGGGGTCCGAGTAGGTGTAGCCGACGGTCAGAGTTGCGCCCATGATTGCAGTCGTAGTACTCGCGGTGACTACAATGTTGTGCACTACGGGGACGCCGTTATTACCGTTACTCGCATCGCCCGCCGCGCCGCTACATCCCCCCAAGTTCACGAACACCAAGCTGCCTAAAATTCCCGTGGCACACAACAGTTTCATTTTTGCTTCCTCGCATTAGCCGGTTGTCAATGTCTGCACCGGTTTCCACGAGCCCGCGTAACAGTGTCTACGCGAACTAACGTGCCGGGTCGTGAATATGGCAGCAACGCGAAGTCGCGCCGCTGGAAAAATTTCTATGACAGGTTTGGGAGGCGCGCTTAAAACTTGAAAGGATAATTCTGTTGAATCTCGTTGCGTACAACGAAGCCGCTCCCCAGCGTCGTTTGGGAGTCTATGCTCTTGAGGGCGGAGTTACTACACAGCAGCACGCTTACAAAGCTTTTTTGCCCACTTATTCAGATTGGGATAAGCAATCAAATTTACATCAGCCATATCCTCTACGACGCCATACCATGGGTAGAGCGCGATATCGGCAATGGAATACTCATCACATAGATACTCTCGGCCCTCAAGCTGCCGATCCAGGATGCTGCAAAATTGAGCCACTTTATCCTTGTAACGTTGCAGATGAACGGCGGCAATTTCATCCGCAGCCTTCAGCATGTAGTGTAATAACTCGCCCATGACCGGTCCCATATTGGCCGCCTCGAACATCAACCACTTCATTACCTGGGCGCGGTCTTTCATTTCCGCAGGCAATAAATAGCCGGATTTTTCCGCAAGGTAATGCAGGATTGCGCCGGATTCAAAAATAACCGCACCATTGTCTTCATCCAGAATTGCCGGAACCGTGCCGTTGGGACTGATCGCCAGAAAATCATCGGCGAATTTTCCATCGCTCTGCACTTCGATATTTTTAACCCTGAAGGGCAATCCTGTTTCCTTCAGCATGATGGAAATCTTGCGGATGTTCGGGCTGACGCTCGGCAAACTATAAAAAACGATCATCAATAATTCACCCGCCCGGTAAACGCGCCATCAATGACAATATTCGATCCCGTCGTAAATGACGACGCCGGCGAGGCGAGAAACACCGCCATCCTGGCAATTTCCTGCGCGCAGGCCATGCGTCCCATCGGGTTGCGTTTGAGATAGGTTTCGTAAACATCCGGCAGGTGTTGTTGGGCATTGGCCCAGAAGCCGCCCTCGACATACACCGTGCCGGGCGAGATCACATTCGCGCGCACGTTTCTGGAGGCCAGGCGGCGCGACACGCCCTTGGTGTATTGAATCAATGCCGCCTTCATCGCACCGTAGGCACTTTCGGTGTCGGTTTCGGCGGCTAAAACGCTCGATAAAATCACCATGGCCGCGTCGCCGTTTTTTTCCGCAGCCTGTTCCAGAAACGGCGTGGCGGCTTCGACCGCGCGTACCACGCCCAGCACATCGACCGCGAAACTTTTCTGCCAATCGTCTTCGCTGGTGCCGATACCGAAGGCGCTGGGATTCGCGATTAAAATGTCAATACCGTCCAGGCGCGCGCCCGCTTCGGTAATCCACGCGCGCAACGCATCGCCGTTGCCGACATCGACCCGGCTCCCATAAGCGCGCACCCCCTGCTGCTGCAACGCCGTTGCAGTTGCCGCGACGTGGTCAGGATTGCGCGCGCAAAAAGCCACGTCGACCCCTTCGGCGGCAAGCGTATCCGCAATCGCGCGTCCGATACCGCGGGTTGCTCCGGTGATAACCGCCTTCTTGCCACGCAGACCCAGATCCATATTTTTTCTCCCGGCCTAATCACAGTTTATGCAATGCACTCGCATCGCCACACAATTCAATCTGCGTGCTACGATAAGTTTCAATCCACCGGCTCGCAATGATCGTGCGTCCCGATTTTTTGTCCCAACGTCCACATGTGGTAACCATGGATCCACTCACCGGCCTGCTCCCCGCCATGCGTGTGCAAAGCGCGGTCTATACGCGCGTTGAAGCCACCGCACCGTGGGGTCTCGACTTTATTCCTTATCATCACGTGAAATTCGGCATCGTGCTGCAAGGCCACGGCTGGATCAATCTCGCCGACGATCCCACACCCGTGGAACTGCGCGCAGGCGATTGTTATCTGCTGCCGCGCGGCAGCGCGTTCACGCTGCGCGACCGCCTCGACTCGCCGACGCAGAATTTCGAAACGGTGTTGGATCAAATCGAAGCACGCACCTTGCGTTACGGCGGCGGTGGAGAAGCCACCGTGATTATCGGCGGGCGTTTTATTTTCGCCGAATCGCACGCTCCGGCGATCCTCGATGTACTGCCCGGCCTGATTCACTTCACAGTGACACCCGCCGAACGGGTCGCCCTGCAATACACGCTGCAACTGCTTGCCACCGAGATTGCGCAGCCCTTGCCGGGTTCGCCGCTGATTCTCGACCGGCTCGCCGATATTTTTTTCGTGCAAACCCTGCGCGCTTATCTGGGCTCCGGCAACATCCGCGACGTGCGCTGGTTCGGCGCGGCCGCGGACCCTCAAATCGGTGCCTCGCTGCGCCTGCTGCATGAGCAATCCGCACACACCTGGACGGTCGAAGCGCTCGCCGCGGCGGTGAATATGTCACGCTCCGCGTTCGCACTGCGTTTCAAGAAATTCACCGGCGGCGCGCCGATGGAATATCTGGCGCACTGCCGTATCGAAAAAGCCGCACGCCTGCTGCGCGAAAGCGCGCTGCCGCTCAGCCGGATCGCCGCTGAAATTGGTTACGACTCGGAAGCGGCCTTCAATAAGGCCTTTAAGCGCCGCCTCGGCGTTCCGCCCGGTCAATACCGGGCAACGCATGGCAACCAGGGGTTGCTCGTATGATCCCGCGCGCGCGCCGCTGATGTCAGGCAAACCCATCAATAAGCCTGTCACCGCGGAGCACGAGCGTCTTCTGGAAAAAAACCATGATGTCGCGGATTGGCACTTATGGGGGCCCTATGTCAGCGAACGCCAATGGGGAACGGTGCGCGAGGACTACAGCCTCAACGGCAATGCCTGGGAATATTTTCCGTACGAACATGCGCACAGCCGCGCCTATCGCTGGGGCGAGGACGGCATCGCGGGGATCTGCGACAAACAGCAATTTCTATGTTTAGGGCTGGCGCTGTGGAACGAGCGCGATCCCATCTTAAAAGAACGCCTGTTCGGCCTGACCAATTTACAAGGCAACCATGGCGAAGATGTTAAGGAGCTGTACTACTACCTGGATGCGACGCCGGCGCATTCGTATTTGAAAATGCTCTACAAATACCCGCAAGCGGAATTTCCGTACGCGCAACTGCGGGATGAAAACCGCCTGCGCGGCAGAGAAGTGCCTGAGTTTGAATTGATCGACACTGGAATATTCAATGCGGATCGTTATTTCGACATCGTGATCGAATATGCGAAGGCCGGTGTCGAAGACCTGCTGATGAAAGTCACGGTGCATAATCGCGGCCCGGCCGAGGCGCCGCTGCATGTCATTCCGCAACTGTGGTTTAGAAACACCTGGGCCTGGGGTCACGACCCGGCCAAACCCCGCGCGCGGCAAATTGGCAATCATCTGATCGAACTCCAACATGCGCACCTGGGTAATTATTTTTGCCATTGCGACGCGTCGCCCACGTTGCTGTTTTGCGAAAACGAAACCAATGTGCAACGGCTGTATGGCAACCCCGCAAAGAACTTTTACAAGGACGCTTTTCACGATTACATCGTGCACGCTCAACACGACGCGGTGAATCACGATCAGACCGGCACCAAGGTGGCAGCGCACTATCGGGCCGTTATACCCGCGCAGGGCACGGCGGAATTTCGCCTGCGCCTGAATAAAAGTAAAGACTACCCCCCTTTTGACGATTTCGAAGCCGTGTTCCAGCAACGCCGCGCCGAAGCGGATGAATTTTATAATGCGCTGCAAAGTCCGCTTGCCGATGCCGAAACCAAATCCATTCAGCGGCAGGCTTTTGCGGGCCTGATCTGGAGCAAACAGTTTTATTACTTTGACATTCCGCAATGGCTAAACGGCGATCCCGCCACGCCGGTGCCGCCACCGGAGCGGCTGCATGGCCGCAACAGCGACTGGCAGCATCTCAACAATGCCGACATCATTTCGATTCCCGACAAATGGGAATATCCGTGGTACGCCACCTGGGACCTTGCCTTTCATTGCGTGCCCTTCGCGCTGCTCGATCCGGCGTTCGCGAAGAACCAGCTCATCCTGATGTTGCGCGAATGGTACATGCATCCCAATGGGCAACTGCCTGCTTACGAATGGTCGTTCGGCGATGCCAACCCGCCGGTGCATGCGTGGGCGGCGTGGGAGGTGTACAAGCTTGACCGCGAGGCCAATGGCGGCGTGGGTGACCGCGCCTTCCTCGAACGCGTGCTGCACAAATTGATTATCAATTTCACGTGGTGGGTGAATCGCAAAGATCCCGAAGACCACAATATTTTCCAGGGCGGTTTTCTGGGTCTAGACAACATCGGCGTGTTTGATCGCAGCGCGCCCTTGCCCGCCGGCGGCTTCATCAATCAAACCGACGCCACCGGCTGGATGGCGATGTATTGCCTGAATCTAATGCGCATCGCGCTGGAATTGGCGGTGCATCATTCGGTGTATGAAGACATTGCGAGCAAATTTTTCGAACATTTTCTCTACATTGCCAAAGCCATGAACAACATCGGCGACCAAGGCATCGGCCTGTGGAACGAGGACGACCAGTTTTTTTACGACGTGTTGCGTCTGCCCGGCGGCAAGGCCATTCCGCTGCGCGTGCGTTCCATGGTCGGGCTCATCCCGCTGTTCGCCGTGCAAATCCTGGAAACCGATTTATTGAATCGCGTGCCCGATTTCAAGCGCCGCCTGGAATGGTTTCTCAACTACCGGCCGGATCTCGCCGGGCTGGTCTCGCATTGGGATGTGCCGGGTATTGCCGAAGGTAAACTGCTGTCGCTGTTACGCGGGCATCGCATGAAGAAATTGCTGGCGCGCATGCTGGACGAAACCGAGTTTCTGTCGGACTACGGGGTGCGCTCGCTGTCCAAGGCGCACGCGGCCGCGCCTTACACACTTCAATCCAACGGCCACCTGCTCAGCGTGGCTTATCTGCCGGGCGAATCCGACTCCGGTGTGTTCGGCGGTAATTC
>CAZHHW010000074.1:0-17184 GCA_964532385.1 uncultured Gammaproteobacteria bacterium
CTGGTTGAAAACAAACTTGGCCAAGTTCACCGGCATGTTGCAAGGCCAGCGCGAATTGAGCACGGTCGGCCAGATGCTGCTCACCGAACTGGCGCCGCTGGTCAATGCGCAGCAGGGCACCATTTACCATCTCGCCGGAATCGAGCGCGGTTCCGAATTGCGGTTATTGTCAAGCTACGCGCATGGCGCCGAGGGCAAGCTCGCCGAAAAAATCAGTCTGGGCGAAGGTTTGGTCGGGCAATGCGCGGTGGAAAAGAAGCGCATTCTGCTCACGCAGGTGCCGTCGAATTTCATCACTATTTCATCGAGTCTGGGCGATGCCCAACAGGTGAGCATCATCGTGTTGCCGGTGCTGTTCGAGGGACACACTAAAGCAGTTATTGAGCTGGCTACTTTGCAATACTTCAGCGCCGGATCGCTGGCTTTCCTCGAATTGCTGACCCAGAGCATCGGCGCGGTTTTCAACACCATCGAAGCCACCATGCGTACCGAAGGCCTGCTGACGCAGTCGCAGCAGTTGACCGCCGAGCTGCAATCCCGTCAGACGGAATTGCAGCAGACCAACGAAGAGCTGGGTACCAAGGCCAGACTGCTCGCCGAACAAAATGCGGAAGTGGAACGCAAAAACGCCGAAGTGGAGCAGGCGCGCCATGCGCTCGAGGAACAGGCCACCGAGCTTGCACTCACGTCGAAATACAAGTCGGAGTTCCTGGCGAATATGTCGCACGAGCTGCGCACGCCGCTCAATTCGATTTTGATTCTCAGTCAGCAACTGGCCGGCAATACGGCCGGCAACCTGACCGCCAAACAGGTCGAGTTCTCGCGCAACATCAACTCTTCGGGCTCGGACCTGCTCAACCTCATCAACGACATTCTCGATCTGTCCAAAATCGAATCGGGGACCGTCAGCGTCGAGGTCGAAGAAATCACGTTCGCCAATTTGCGCGACAACATCAATCGCAACTTCCGGCATGTGGCCGAGGCCAAGAACCTGCCCTTCCATGTGCAATTCTCCTCGGAGTTGCCGTATGCCATGGAGAGCGATTCCAAGCGCTTGCAGCAAATTCTTAAAAACCTGTTGTCCAACGCCGTCAAATTCACCGCGCAAGGGCATGTGGAAGTGCGCGTCGGTCTGGCCAGCGGAGGCTGGAGTCCGGACCACCCGCTCCTGACGGTCGCCGATCAAGTGGTTGAGTTTGCCGTGGAAGACACCGGCATTGGCGTGGCACCGGAAAAACAGCGCCTGATCTTTGAAGCCTTCCAACAAGCGGATGCCGGTACCTCGCGTAAATACGGCGGTACCGGTCTGGGCCTTGCGATCAGCCGCGAGCTCGCGGCCTTGCTAGGCGGTGAAATCAAGCTGATGAGCGCGCACGGGCAAGGCAGTACATTTACTTTGTATTTGCCGCTGCATTATTCCGCGCCCGCTTCGGCACGCAGCGCGCCGGCCAGCAATCCGGCGAACGAGGCGAGCCCGGTTCGCATGCTCAGCGTCCATCCGGTGGCGCGCGAAGAGCAGGTCGAGGATGACCGCAACACCATCGTGGAGGGTGACGCGGTGCTGCTGATCATCGAAGACGACCCGCACTACGCGCGCATTCTGCTGGGTCTGGCGCGCGACAAGGGTTTCAAGGGCATTGTCGCCGCCAAGGGCGCGCTGGGACTTTCGCTCGCGCGGCAGTTTCGTCCCGCCGCCATCTCGCTGGATATTTTTCTGCCCGACATGCTGGGCTGGACCGTGCTCAACCAGCTCAAGCTCGATCCCACCACGCGTCATATTCCGGTACAGATCGTCACGCTCGATGAAGCCCGCCAGCATGGGCTGGCGCACGGCGCGTTTGCCTATCTGGTCAAGTCGCCCACCACCGAAGGTCTGGAAACCGCGTTCGACCGGATCAAGAACTTCACCGTGCCGCGCACCAAGCAGTTGCTGATCGTCGAAGACAATGACATTGAGCAGCAGTCCATCGTGGCGCTGCTGGGCGATGCGGATCTGGAAATAAAAACTGCCTCCACGGGCGGGGCGGCGCTGGCGGCGATGCGTGATCGCAGCTTCGATTGCGTCGTGCTCGACCTGCATCTGCCCGACATGACGGGTTTCGAGGTGTTGAAGAAGATGCAAGACGAGCCTGCCCTCGCGGAGGTGCCGGTGGTTGTCTTCACCGGCAAGGATCTGGGCGCCGAGGAAGAGGCCCAGCTCAAGACGCTGGCCAAGAGCATCGTTCTCAAAGACGTGCAGTCGCCCGAGCGGCTGCTGGACGAGACAGCGTTATTCCTGCACCGGGTGGTGACCGATCTGCCGGTGGAGAAACAGCGCATGCTCGAACGCCTGCACGGCTCCAACGAAATTCTGCGTAAACGTAAAATCCTGGTGGTCGATGACGATGCGCGCAATATTTTCGCGCTGACCTCGATGCTGGAAAATCAGGAAATGGACGTGATCAGCACCACCAATGGCCGCAGCGCGATTGAAATTATTCAACAGACGCCCGATCTGAGTATGGTCCTGATGGACATCATGATGCCGGACATGGATGGCTACGAGACCATGCGCAAAATTCGTGAAATCCCGGAATTCCGCACTCTGCCGATTCTCGCGCTGACCGCGAAAGCCATGAAAGGCGACCGCGAGAAGTGCTTGGACGCGGGGGCCAGCGATTACATCGCCAAACCGGTGAACACGGATCAGCTGCTGTCCTTGATGCGGGTATGGCTATTCCGATGAGCGAACGCAAAAGCATACGGCGTAACCGCCTTTCCGACCCATCCGAAGCTCCGCCGCGGAGCGGACCGGACGATGCGCGCACGCCGGTGGCGGCCGACGGAATTATTAACATCCTGATTGTGGATGATGAGCCGAAAAACCTCACGGTGCTGGAAACCGTGCTGGACGATCCCAGTTACCGGCTGGTGCGCGCCGCGTCCGCCGATCAGGCCTTGCTGGCGCTGGTGACGGAGGAGTTTGCCCTGTTAATCCTGGACATCCGCATGCCCGGCATGACGGGTTTTGAGCTCGCGCAGATGATTAAGGAGCGCAAAAAAACCGCCGACGTGCCGATTATTTTCCTTACCGCTTATTACAACGATGACCAGCATGTAATGGAAGGTTATGGCAGCGGCGCGGTGGATTATTTGCACAAGCCGGTGAATGCGTCGATTTTGCGTTCGAAGGTCGCGGTGTTCGCCGAGCTGCACCGCCGCAGCCGCGAGGCGGCGATCGCCAATCGCGTCTTGCTTGCCGAAGTCACCGAGCGCCGCCGCACCCAGGAGCAACTGCGCGAACTGAATGAAACCCTCGAACAGCGGGTCACCGAACGCACGGAGGCGTTGTTGCGAGCGAGCGCCGCCTTGAATGAAACCGATGCGCGTTATCGGTCACTGTTCGACAGCAGCCTCGACGCGATTATTTCCCTGAATACCGATGGACATTTCGAGGCGGCCAATCCGGCGGCCTTACAGCTCACCGGCCGTACCCTGGAAGAGTTGAAAAAACTTCATTTCCTGGAGCTGTGCGCACCCGATCAACACGACGCTGCCAAGCAGGCATTTCGCGCCGCGTTTAACCACGAGTGCACCACGATCGATACCGCGGTCATCACCGCGGGCGGCGAACGCCGCGACCTTTTCATCAGCGGTGCTCCGGCGATTCTGGGCGGTAAGCTCGCCGGACTGAGCTGCATCGCGCGCGATATCACGCAGCGCAAGCGCGTCGAAACTGAACTCAAGGCCGCCAAAGTCGCTGCGGAAAAAGCCAATCTCGCGAAATCCGAATTTCTGTCCAACATGAGCCATGAGCTGCGCACGCCGTTGAATGCGATTCTGGGCTTTGCGCAGATTTTGGAATCCGAGGCGCCCACAGCGCCTCAGAAACAAAGCCTGGATGAAATTTTAAAGGCGGGCTGGTATTTGCTTGAGTTGATCAACGAAATTCTCGATCTCGCGCAGATCGAGGCGGGTAAGCTGTCGCTGTTGCTGGAGCCGACCTCGCTGACCGAGGTCATGCAGGAGTGCCTGGCGATGATTGAACCGCAGGCGCAGAAACGCAGCATCAGCGTGACCTGTGCGCCGATCGAAACGACGCACTTTGTGCAAGCCGACCGGGTGCGCTTAAAGCAGGCGCTGATCAATCTGCTCTCCAATGCCATCAAATATAACAAGAACGGCGGAACGGTCGAGGTGGCATGCGGCGCAAGCCGTCCCGGGTGCATTCGCATTGAGATTAAGGACAGCGGCGCAGGACTCGCCCCGGCGCAACTTGCCCAGCTTTTCCAGCCCTTCAATCGTCTGGGCAAGGAAGATAGCGCGGAGGAAGGCACCGGCATCGGTCTGGTGGTGACCAAACGCCTCACGGAACTGATGAAAGGTACGATTGGGGCGGAAAGCACCCTGGGCACAGGCAGCACGTTCTGGATCGAGCTGAACGTGGCGCAAGAGTCGCAACCCGCCCCCTCTGTGTCTGCCGCCGCCGCTCCGGCGCATATTCAAGCCGGGGCACCATTGCGCACATTACTGTATGTTGAGGACAACCCGGCCAATTTGAGACTGGTGGAGAGTCTCATCGCGCGCCGCCCGGATTTGCGCCTGCTTACGGCGCTGGACGGGCAGCAGGGGATTGAGATTGCGCGTGCCGCGGTGCCGGACGTCATTTTGATGGATATCAATTTACCCGGCATTAATGGCATCGAAGCGATGCATATTTTGCGCGCCGACCCGGTGACCGCAAATATCCCGGTGGTCGCGCTCAGTGCCAACGCGATGCCGCCCACCGTCCAAAAAGGCCTCGAGGCCGGTTTTTTCCGCTATATCACCAAGCCCATTAAGGTGAATGAATTCATGGAGGTAGTTGACGTGGCATTGAAATTTGCGCAACCGGCAGTCGCAGATGCAGTCAAAGCAGATGTGGTTAAAAAGGAAAGAAGATGAGAGTTCCCGATTCCGATATTTTTAACGCCAGCATTCTGATCGTCGACGATCAGAAGAGCAATGTCAGGTTGCTCGAAAAAATGCTCAGCGGGGCCGGTTATGTCCGGGTGGCCGCGACCATGAATCCGCATGAAGTCTGCGAATTGCATCGCGCGAATTCTTACGACCTGATCCTGCTCGATCTGGAAATGCCCGGGATGGACGGATTTCAGATCATGGAAGGTCTTCGAACCAGCGCTGAGGACGACTACGTGCCGGTGCTTGTCATTACCGCGCAGCCTGATCACAAGCTGCGCGCGTTGCAGGCCGGCGCAAAGGATTTCATCACCAAGCCGTTCGATCTGGTCGAGATCAAGGCGCGTATCCGTAATCTCCTTGAAATCTGGCTGCTTTACAAAAGGCTGGATCATTACAACAAGGAACTGGAACAGACGGTGCGCGAACGCACCGCGGAACTGCGCGACAGTGAAGCCAGGTATCGAAGCTTGACTGAATTGGGCTCCGACTGGTATTGGGAGCAGGACGAGAGAGGCAGCTTTACCAAGATTTCCGGCCCGGTGCTCGAGATGCTTGGTTTCCGCGTTAACAACGCCGTGGCGGGCAAGGCCATCAATGAGGACATCGCCGCCTGGAATAAAGCGGAACGCAAAGTCCTTGAGGCGAAAATCGCCACCCGCCAGCCGTTCCAGGGTTTGGCCTTCAGCCGCATGCATCCCGATGGTTCGCAACAGCGGTTTCAGGTCAGCGGCGAACCTATGTACAACCAGCTGGGACGTTTTGTCGGCTATCGCGGCATTGCGGTAGAACTGACCGGCAGTCTCAGCAAGAAATAAAAACGCAAACTGCATCACTCGCCGGACATTGCGTTACACAACCTGTGTAGCGCAATGAACTCGGCCGCATTCATCCGGTCTACTCATTACGTTAAAGCGGTAATGTTTTTAACGCCCGAGCCGTAATAATTAATAAGAACTTCAATCTGTCGATGGTAGAACTGTCGTTGCATCATGCGCCGTCCTTTTTCTAAAGATCCACGAGTTGAAACCTCATTGCGTCATTCCGTGCGCGACGCGGTGGCGCACTCCGCGATGTCGGGTGCGGGCGAGACCTTTTTTTCCGCATTCGCGCTTTTTTTAAAGGCCACCAATGCGCAAATCGCTTTGCTTGCCTCGATTCCACCGCTGTTGGCATCGCTGGCGCAATTGGTGTCGGTGTGGTGTGGGCGCTATGTGCAGCGGCGCCAGTCCATCATTCTATTTGGCGCTTATTTGCAATGCTTTTTGTGGTTGCCATTGCTGGCGCTGCCGTTGCTGTTTCCCGAGCATGCGGTACCGTTATTCATCGGGGTGATCGTTTTTTACCAGGCTTCCAGTCATCTGATCGCTCCGCAGTGGAGCAGCTTGATGGGAGATCTGGTGCCGCAACGCAAACGCGGCCGTTACTTCGGCATGCGCACGCGATATGCCACGGTCGCGTCGTTTTCTTCGCTGGTGATTGCCGGGACCGTGTTGCACTGGTTCGACGCGCACGCCGCGACGGTCACCGGCTTTATCGTCATCTTCAGTTTTGCCGCGGTCGCGCGCCTGGTTTCGGCGTATCACCTGAGACACATGTACGAGCCGCCGCACACGGTGGAACCCGTCTCCTCAACATTAAACATGAAAGCGTGGATGCGGCGCTTGCGCCATTCTCATGCGGTGCGGTTCTCGATATTTTATGCCGGGTTCCAGGCCACGGTGTCGATCGCCGCGCCATTCTTCACCGTGTACATGTTGCGCGAGCTGAAGTTTTCTTATCTGGAATTCATGTGTGTAACCGCAACTTCGGTGCTGCTGCACTTCACTTCGTTGCCCACCTGGGGACGCATCAGCGATGCGTGGGGCAATCGCGTCATCGTGGTGGTTACCGGAACGTTCATCACGACCTTGCCGTTATTGTGGCTGGTCTCGACAAATTTCTGGTTCATCATCGCCGTGCAAATGCTGTCGGGCATGTGCTGGTCGGGTTTCGGGTTGGCAACGACCAATTTTTTATATGCGTCCGTGCCGGCGAAAAAGCGCTCGCAGTATCTTGCGTTCCACAATGTGCTGGGAGCCATTGGCGTATTTGCCGGTGCCCTGGTGGGCGGAACCATGGCCATGTATATGCCGCATGAACTGACCCTGGGCGATTACGAGTTGAATTGGCTCACGCCGCTGTATGGCCTGTTTCTGGTGTCCTCGCTGGCGCGTATGGCGGTGGCCGCGCTGTGCTTGCCGCGCCTGCGCGAGGTGCGCGACGAGCGCACCATTTCCGTCAGCGTCTTGGTACGCAGCACGTTACGCCGCATGCAACGCTTGCCGCGGATTGCCGGTCTGCTGCGCGACATCTGGAGCGGGCGCTTCGTATTTCCACGGCAATAAGAACCTGCTACCCATGTATTTCCCATATCTAGGAATGGCATAAAAAAAGAGAGTTATATAATTTCGCTTCCGAACATCGTCTTGCTATTGTTCTCCCTGACCCCCTGAGTAACCCCTGTTCACTGCCCCCCCAGTGAACCGCCGCGTCCACCCCAGACGCGGCTTTTTTTATGTCCGCGCAAATGCTGAAGCCATCACAAATTCGTTCACCGTCCTGCCTAAGACCAGCAAAGCGGCAATGCGCGCAAATTCATGTGCTACCTTAAGTAATGCAGTTCTCCGCCGTTAATATTCATGACAGTTAGTGGTGACACGTACCGGTATGCCCGCCTTGTCTGGAAAGAAATTCCGTTTACTGCTCGTTGACGATGACGCCATGACGCGCCAGTTCATGTCGGCGCGTTTAACGCGTCAGGGCTACGACATCACCGTGGCAGAAGCGGGTCAACAGGCGATGCATTTACTGGAGCAGGGCCAGTTCGACCTGTTGCTGCTCGATATCATGATGCCCGGCATGTCCGGCATTGATGTGCTGACACAAGTGCGGCGCAAATTTTCCATGCTCAATCTGCCGGTCATCATGGTGACCGCCAATGATCTGGAAGAAAGCATGATCGAGGCATTGGAAAAGGGTGCCAATGACTATCTGCTTAAACCGATCAGCATGCCGGTTACGCTGGCGCGGATCAAAACCCAATTATCGTTGCGTTATCTTTCCGCCCTCAAGGATGAATTTGTGCGTTTTGCCAGCCACGATTTGAAAAAACCGCTCATGTTATTGCGCGACATTGCCGGTGAGCTGCAGGGCTCGACGGCGGGTGACGGCGCGGAGCTGTCTTCGCCCATGCGCGAATCGCTCGCCATGCTGGTGAGCACCGCCGACAACATGCAGAACGTGGTGCAAGGTTTCCTGGACGAAAGCGCCGCGCTCATCGACGGCAACTACGCACGGCGCAGCGCGGTAAACATTAACCAGATGGTGATGCATACATTGCAAGCCAATGAGCGTTACGCGCAGCGCAAGGGTGTGCATCTGAGCGCCGCGTTAACCGATAAATCGCTGCTGGTGCACGGTGACGGATTTCAGCTTTCGCAGGTGCTTGACAATTTACTCGGCAATGCGATCAAGTTCAGCCCCAAAAACAGCACCACGATTATACGCACCGCGTCCACCGGGAGTTACGTGCAAGTCGATATTTGCGATACCGGGCCAGGTATCAACAAGGAAGACATGGGCAAGTTGTTCATCAACGGGGCGCATCTGGGCAATCAGCCCACCGGCAACGAAACCAGTTCGGGCGTGGGGCTGGCGTTATGCAAACAATTGGTGGAGTTGCATGGCGGGGAAATCGGCGCGCACAACAATAGCGATCGCGGCACCACCTTCTGGATACGTCTTCCGCAACACTCCAATACCAGGTAGTCCTAAAGCTTGTACCAGGTAGTCCTAAAGCTTGGCAATTCCCTATTTTTGCCGTGCGTGTTGCAACATTTCCTTGGCATGAGCGACGGTTTGCGGCGTGATTTTCATGCCGCCGAGCATGCGTGCGACTTCATCGATCCGATCGCGGGCGGTAAGCACGGCAATGCCGGTGCGGGTTTGGCCATTACGCGCCTGTTTCTGCACGGTCCAGTGGTTTTGTCCCTGCGCGGCGACTTGCGGCAAATGGGTCACGCACAGAATTTGCCGGTGTTGCGCCAAGGCACTTAAGCGCCGTCCAACAATTTCTGCGATGCCGCCGCCGACACCGGCATCGACTTCATCGAAGACCAGCGTCGGAATGCCGGTGATTTGCGCGGTGGAGACTTCAATCGACAGGCTGATACGCGATAATTCGCCGCCGGAGGCGACTTTGTTCAATGCGCGCGCAGGTTGCCCCGGATTCGTGCTGACCAGGAATTCAACGCGGTCGGCGCCATGCGGCCCGAACTGGTTTTCCTCCAGCGCGCCCACCGCAATTTCAAAAATCCCGCCGCGCATGCCCAAATCCTGCATGTGCTGGGTGACTTCTTGCGACAGCTTGTGCGCGGCTTGTTTACGGCTGCTGCTCAATGCGGTTGCGGCGCTGCGGTAATCCTGCGCGATGCCGTCCAAGGCGCGTTTGATTTCGTCAAGACGTGCATCGGCATGTTCCAGATTTTGTAATTCAGCCGCCAGCCGCGCGCTGAAGGCGGGGAGTTCAGCGGGAGGAATGCGGTGTTTGCGCGCGGCATCGTGAATGGCCGCCATGCGTTCTTCGACCGCTTGCAAACGCTGCGGGTCAAGGTCAACGCGGTCGCGATACGCGCGCAATGCATGCGCGGCTTCGTGCAGTTGGATGCTGGCATTGCCCAGCAACTCGGCGCTGGGTTTCAAAGCCGCATCGAAATGCGCAAGTTGTTCGATCTCGACAATTAATCTGTCGATGCCGGTGCACAATGATGCATCTTCGTTTTCATACAACATTTGCACCGCCTGCTCGCTGCCTTGCAGCAACCGGCTGGCATTGGCGAGGCGCGCATGTTCCTGATCCAGTTCATCGAGCTCGTCGGCGCGCAGTTCCAAGCTCTGCAATTCCTGTACTTGATAACGCAATAATTCCAGCCGCGCATCGCGCTCATGCAGCGCGGCGCTGAGCGTTTGGTATTCGGTTTCCAATTGACGCCACTGCGCGTGGACGGCGGCGACCTTGGCCAGCAACGCGGAGTGTCCGGCGTATTCATCCACGGTGCTGCGCTGCACCGTCACCTTGAGCAAGGCTTGATGTACATTTTGGCCATGAATATCGACCAGCATTTCGCCCAGTTCGCGCAGCGACTGCACCGGCACCGTATTGCCGTTGATGTAGGCGCGCGAACGCCCATCCTGGGCGAGCGTACGGCGTAATATGCATTCGCCGCCGGACGCAAGATCGTGCTCGTGGAGCCAGGTTTTTGCATTAGGCAGATTTTCAATGAGAAAACGCACGGTGACATCCGCGCGTTCGCAACCGTGCCGGATCGCGCCGTTGTCGCCGCGGCCACCCAATACAAAACCCAACGCATCGAGCAATACCGATTTACCGGCGCCGGTTTCGCCGGTGAGCACCGTGAGCCCCGGGGCGACGTCGAGTTCGAGCGATTCGACAATAATGAAGTCTTTGATGGCGAGGTGTTCGAGCATGGCGCTATTGTACGCAGTTTTAGGTCCGCGCTTGAACAACGGACTAGGTGGGATGCTCGCTCCAACGCAGCTTGGCGCGCAACACGTCGAAGTAGTTGTGGTCGAGTGGATGAATCAGGCGCACCGGTTTCTCTTCTTTGCGGATAATGATGTGATCGCCCGAGACCAAGCCGAGGTTAATCTGGCCATCGCAAGTGATTTGCGCAGGCGAGCGCGTGCGGTCGCTGACTTCGATACGAATCAAACTGCCGGCGTCCACGACGATGGGACGGTTACTCATGGTGTGCGGACAGATCGGCACCAACACGATGGCTTGCAACGCAGGATGCAGAATCGGCCCGCCGCCGGACAGCGCGTAGGCGGTCGAGCCGGTCGGTGTGGCCACGATCAGACCATCGGAGCGCATGGTATTTACGTACTGATCGTTTATATACGTGCGGAATTCGATCATGCGCGCGACGTCCCACTTGTGCACCACCACGTCGTTGAAGGCGCAGCTTTCGCTGATATTCTGCCCGTCGCGCTCGATGTAGGTGCGCAGCAGCAGGCGCTCTTCGGAAGCATAATTTCCGTGCAGGATTTCATCCAGACGTTCACCGATGTGTGCGGGCGAGATGTCGGTGAGGAAACCCAGCCGGCCGCGATTTACGCCCAGCAGCGACACGCCGTATTCGGCGAGCGAGCGCGCCGCATTAAGCAGGGTGCCGTCGCCGCCGACCACGATGACCAGATCGCAACGCCGGCCGATGTTTTGCCGGCTGGCGATTTCCAGTTTGTGATCGCGTATTAACTCCGCGGTACCTTCGTCCAGCAACACTTGCAGGCCAAGTTTCTGGACGTGCTCGCCGACTTCGACAATGGTGGGGCTGATGGCGGGGTCGCCATAACGCCCAATGACTCCCACGGTCTTGAAATGATTAGTCATTAACTGGCTCCCCGCGGGCGGAAGTGGTTAAAGGGGCGCCAACACCCGGCACAGCACCGAGGCAACGCTGGAAGAAATCCAGCGGCGGGTAAACCAGAAGGAGAGTGTCTGAGCATGGATCGTTGAGCGATTTTTTTACAAGTTAGCACGGCTTCTAGCGGACACCAAATATGCCGTCTCGCAAGATGTTTTCTTGACACACTACAGGTCGATTGTTAATTTGCTGTTAGCACAGTATGAATGCGACTGCTTATCGCTCAAGTTCCCAATCTTCGGTGTCATCTGTTGTGAATCATCCCCCTATTGGCGACCGTGCGCAGTTCCTGCTTAAAGCACTTATTGAACGTTATATTCAGAACGGCGAACCGGTTGGGTCGCGCACGTTGGCGCGCGATGCGCGTGTGGATTTAAGCCCGGCGACCATCCGCAATGTATTGGCCGATCTGGAAGAGCTGGGGTTTGTAAAAGCCCCGCACACCTCGGCTGGCCGTGTGCCTACAGTGCAGGGATATCGCTGCTTTATTGATTCCCTGCTCACGGTGCAGCCTCTGCAAACCACTGAAATCCACCTCTTGCAAGAAGAATTGACACCGCAAGTGACGCCCCAGGATCTGGTGGAGCGCGCCTCCTCGATTTTGTCCGGCATCACCAAAATGGCGGGCATCGTCATGCTGCCCCGTCACGAGCAAAACGCATTGCAACATTTGGAATTTTTGCCGCTGTCGGAAAACCGCATCCTGGTGATCCTGGTCGTGAGCGACGAGGAGATCCAGAACCGCGTGATCCATGTCGGGCGCAATTACTCGCGCGCTGAATTGCAGCAAGCGGCCAATTATTTCAACCAGCATTTCACCGGGCGCAATCTGTCGGCTGTGAAGGACGCTCTGTTGCACGAAATGCAAGAGACCAAACAGCGCGCCGACCACATCATGATGGCGGCCATCGACATGGCGTCCAAGGCTCTGAGCGATGAAAAAGAAGCCGATTTCGTGGTCGCCGGCCAGACCAACCTGATGCAATACCTTGAAATGGCGGACATGGAAAAGCTGCGCCAGTTGTTCGATGCCTTTAATGAAAAACGCGATTTACTCAGCTTGTTCGACCATGTCATGAAAGCGCAGGGTGTGCAGATTTTTGTCGGTGAAGAATCCGGCTATGGCGTCCTGGACGGATGCAGTCTGGTCACCGCACCCTATACCGCAAATGGCCAGATCGTCGGCGTGCTCGGGGTGGTGGGACCCACGCGCATGGCGTATCAACGGGTCATCCCGCTGGTCGATGTCACCGCAAAACTTTTGGGCGCGGCCTTGAATCAGGATTGACTGGCCCCATATAGGCTCCACGTTTAATATCTGTGACCGCGGTTTGGCAGCCTTTGCCGCAGATTACGCGGAGGGAGAGATTTGGATGGACAATAAACAGAATACGGCAGGCAGCGAGCAGCAAAATGCGGATGATCCTGCCGCAGAAAACACTGAAGAAAACGCTCCGCCGCTGACGGAAGGCGAATCCCAGCTGAGTTATCAAAGTCTGTGGTTGATGCTGGAAGACACACGCAAGAAAGCGGATGACTATCTTGACCAGTTGATGCGCGCGCGTGCCGATACCGAAAATGTACGGCGCCGCGGCGAGCGCGAAATGGACAAAGTGCGCAAATATGCCCTCGATAGCTTCTTGCAGGAATTGGTCGCGGTAAAAGACAGCCTGGAAATGGGCTTGTCGGCGGCACAAGAAGCGGGTGCCGACATTAACAAGCTGGCCGAAGGCATGACCCTGACCGATCAGTTGCTGGCGGCGGCCATGAGCAAGGCAGGTGCCAAGGAAATCAACCCTTTAAATGAACCCTTTAATCCGGAATGGCATCAAGCGATGTCGACCCAGGAGTCCGCGACCACGCCGCCCAATACGGTGGTGATGGTGTTTCAAAAAGGCTATTTGCTCCACGACCGCTTGATTCGGCCCGCGCGCGTGGTGGTATCGAAACCCGCGCCGGGTAATTCATTTACCGTAGAGGCTTGAAGCACGGCGCAACACCCCCAATTTGATAAGGCAATCGGTCACTCAAATTACACAGAACACTGGCGGAGAAGAACATGGGCAAGATTATCGGTATTGACTTAGGCACCACAAATTCCTGCGTGGCGGTGATGGAAGGCGGTACGCCGCGCGTAATTGAAAACAGCGAAGGGGATCGCACCACACCCTCCATCGTTGCGTTCAGCAGCGACGGAGAAGTGATCGTAGGTCAATCCGCCAAGCGCCAGGCCGTGACCAATCCGCGCAATACGCTGTATGCGGTGAAGCGCCTGATCGGCCGCAAATTCAATGATGAGGTCGTCAAGCGCGATGTCGGCATGGTGCCGTACAAAATCGTGTCGGCCGACAATGGCGATGCCTGGGTCGAAGCCGATGGTAAAAAGATGGCGGCGCAGGAAATTTCTGCACGCGTGCTGATGAAAATGAAAAAGACCGCCGAGGACTACCTGGGCGAACCGGTCACCGAGGCGGTCATTACGGTCCCGGCTTATTTCAATGATTCACAACGCCAGGCCACCAAAGACGCCGGCCGCATTGCCGGGCTGGAGGTCAAGCGCATCATCAACGAACCGACGGCGGCAGCCCTTGCCTACGGCATGGACAAGAAGCGCGGCGATTCCAAAATCGCGGTGTTCGATCTGGGCGGCGGCACCTTCGACGTTTCCATTATTGAAATCGCCGAAGTCGACGGCGAGCATCAGTTCGAAGTGCTGTCTACTAACGGCGACACCTTCCTGGGCGGTGAAGATTTCGACAAACGCATCATTGATTATCTGGTGGATGACTTTAAAAAATCTTCGGGCATCAACCTGGCCAATGATCCATTGGCGCTGCAACGCTTAAAAGAAGCGGCGGAAAAGGCCAAGATCGAGCTGTCGAGCACAGCGCAAACCGATATCAATCTGCCGTACGTGACGGCCGATGCCAGCGGTCCCAAACATTTAAATCTCAAGCTCACCCGCTCCAAGCTCGAAGCCTTGGTGGAAGATTTGATTCAACGCACGTTGCCGCCTTGCAAAATGGCGCTGAAAGATGCCGGCGTGTCGGTGTCGAATATCGACGAAGTGATTCTGGTCGGCGGCCAGACGCGCATGCCCAAAGTGCAGGAGCTGGTGCGCGAGTTATTCGGCAAGGAGCCACGTAAAGACGTTAATCCGGACGAAGCCGTGGCCGTGGGCGCCGCAATTCAGGCCGGCGTGCTGGCGGGTGAAGTCAAAGACGTGCTGTTGCTTGACGTTACGCCGTTGTCGTTGGGTATTGAAACGCTGGGTGGTGTGATGACCAAGCTGATCGAGAAAAACACCACGATTCCGACCAAGGCGACGCAAGTGTTTTCAACCGCCGAAGATCATCAATCCGCGGTGACCGTGCATGTGTTGCAGGGCGAACGTGAAATGGCCGCGGCCAATAAATCGCTGGGCCGCTTCGACCTGGGCGACATTCCGCCCGCACCGCGCGGCGTACCGCAAATCGAAGTGGCTTTCGATATCGACGCCAACGGTATTTTGAACGTGTCGGCGCGTGATAAAGCCACCGGCAAAAAGCAGTCGATCGCCATCAAGGCCTCGAGCGGCTTGTCGGAAGACGATATCAAACGCATGGTGTCCGACGCCGAAGCGCATCGCGACGAAGACCGTAAATTCCATGAACTGGTTGATGCGCGCAACAAGGCTGAAGGCTTGATCCATTCAACCACCAAATCGATGGGCGAGCTGGGCGCCAAACTGGAAGCCGATGAAAAGAAAAACATCGACGCCGCCATCAGCGCATTGAAGGAAGCATTGAAAGGCGAAGACAAAGCCGCCATCGAAGCCCGCACCGCAACCTTGGGTGCCGCATCATCCAAAATGGCGGAGCGGTTGTATGCGCAGAAAGACCAGGGCGCCTCTGCGGCGCCCGGCGCGGAGTCTGCGAGCAAGGGTGCAGCTGGCGGTTCCGGGACCAAAGATGATGTTGTGGATGCCGAGTTCGAAGAAGTTAAAGAAGATAAAAAATAAGGCATAATTCCGCTCGCCGCGGAAGTTGCCAAGTACTTCAGGCGCGGCATAGTCCGCGCCTCGTTTTATGGGATGTATGCCGCGAGTAGCGCTGGCGCCATCCGTGGACGTATGCGGTAGCGCATCCCTGTGCATCACGGGTGCGCGACGCGGTAAATAGTTAACAACGATACGTTACGACATCACAGGTTATGGCCAAGCAAGATTTTTATGAAATTCTCGGGGTGGCGCGCAATGCCAGCGAAGCCGAACTGAAAAAAGCCTATCGCCGCCTGGCGATGAAGCATCACCCGGACCGCAATCCGGGCGATAAGCCTTCGGAAGAAAAATTCAAGGAGGCCAAGGAAGCCTACGAAGTCTTGACCGACCCGCGTAAACGCGCGGCGTACGATCAGTTCGGTCATGCCGGTGTCGATTCGAGTGCCGCCGCGGGTGCCGCCGGCGCCGGCGGTTTCGGTGCCAATGCCAGTTTCAGCGACGTATTTGGCGAAGTTTTTGGCGATATTTTCGGCGGCGCGCGCCAGGGCGGCGGTTCGCGCGCGCATCGCGGTGCGGATTTACGCTACAACCTGGAGTTGAGCCTGGAAGATGCGGTACGCGGATCGACCGTCAAAATCCGTGTGCCCACGCATGTGACATGCAAGACCTGTGGCGGCACCGGCGCTAAAAAGGGCACCAGCCCCACCACTTGTTCCACCTGCGGTGGCCATGGGCAAGTGCGCATGCAACAGGGGTTTTTTTCCTTGCAGCAAACCTGTCCGCGTTGCCGCGGCAGCGGCACCATCATCACCGACCCGTGTCCGACTTGTCACGGTGAAGGACGTTCCGAAGAGCAGAAAACCCTGTCGGTAAAAATTCCCGCCGGTGTCGATAACGGTGACCGCATCCGTCTGGCCGGTGAAGGCGAGGCAGGGCAAATGGGCGGACCGGCGGGAGACTTGTATGTGCAAATCAGTGTGCTGGACCATGCGCTATTTGTACGCGACGGGTCGGATCTTTACTGCGAAGTGCCGATTGATCTGACCACCGCCGCGCTGGGCGGCGAACTCGACGTGCCTACGCTTGACGGGCGCGTGAAATTGAAAATTCCGCCTGAAACCCAAACCGGAAAAGTTTTCCGCATGCGCGGCAAAGGCGTGCAGTCGGTGCGCGGCGGACAAATCGGCGACCTGCTGTGCAAGGTCGCGGTGGAAACGCCGGTGAATCTCACCGCTAAACAAAAAGAGCTGCTGCGCGATTTTGACCAATCGTTGAAAAACACCGGCGGCAAACACAGCCCGCGCACGACGACTTGGCTGGACGGGGTAAAAAAGTTTTTCGACGACATGAAACCGTGACGTTACTCCCCTCCTCATTTTCGAGAGTGAGGCGGAAAAGGAAAGGTCCTGCGGACCTTTTCCCCGCCGAACGGGGGCGCAACGCGCACCCCGGGCGGGAACAAGTGGCACCGTAGGTGACGGGGTGGTTATATCCGCGCAAGGAGGTATTAAATGAAACCACAACGTTTTCACCTCATTCTCGCTCTCCCGTTTTTCATCGGTCTGCTTGTATTCGGAATAGCGCAAGCCGGAGACAAACCCGAACTCGAATTGAAATTTCCCGGCGAAGCACCCGCGCACCGTGTTGTCTATCAGCTCAACAAAGCCGATCCGGGTTACCAGGAACATATTTTATTTTCGGTCGGTGCCATGGTGCGTAAATACGGCGACAACATCAAAATCGTCGTCGTCGCCATCGGTCCCGGCATCCATATCCTGG
>CAZHHW010000075.1:0-16919 GCA_964532385.1 uncultured Gammaproteobacteria bacterium
TTCATGGCGATTGTCGATAGTTATGAACAGGTTGTATTGGAGACGCTGAAGCGCCCAGAAATACTGATAGTGATTTTCCGTCCGGTCTCGCCGGTCATCGATGAATCGCACACTTTGATTTCTTCAGCGGCGGCTAATGCTAAAAACCCGGTCGGTAGAAATTGGTACTGGGCGCTGCTGCCGGTGACTTGCATGCCGGTGATCGGGTCAAATTTCTTGATCGTGCCCGTATCCGCGCTATCGCTATTTACCTGTACTTTCCAGCCGCTGGTCCAATCCGTACCCGCACTGTTAGCCACAACATTCACGCGCGCTCCACGTTTGATCGCTTCACTGCGTGCGACATTGAGTGCACCGATCAGACTATTGGCCGCCGAACTCATCCTGTTGCCGGATGCCATATTCTGAAAACTGGGCACTCCAATCGATAACGTGACCGCGACCACGGCGAGCGTAACCATGATTTCAATTAAGGTGAGTCCCCGCTGCATATACTGTGCGGTGGCATTCATGTTGTGAGGTAATGTGCTCATATACCTACCCTACGCGCGGCCTGCTATCGGAATCTCGGGATGTGCGCACGCAAGAAATGCGATGCCCTACAACCCTCAGATGGGTAGCGTCTCGACAACTGTTCCGGGAGAGGTAGTCATGCTACCGCTGGTCAGTCTGATGAATGCGCTGGTCGCGTAGCGTGGGCAATAGACTGGATAATTTTGAAGTCAGTCACACGATGACGGAGTATCAATTTAGTTGCAGAAATTGTGGATGAGTTGGCTATTGTAAGGCTGAAATTAAATAGTCACTACAAGACCCTTATTAATTCATAAAGTCGCATTGGATATCAAAAATACTAAGAAATACCTTATTTTCACGGCAATGAAACGAATAATCGATCTATGTGGAGGAAGGCTTGCGCTTCGCACGCGCCCGTTCCAGCGCGGCATTGATTGCAAGCCGGCGGGTATCAAGCGGAGAGTGAGACGATGTGGGGGGAGAATAATTCAGGGTTTGGCGCACCGCGCGCTCGCGACGGTCCCGGGCGAGACGTTCCTCACGAAAATGATGACGACGGCGTCCTAATTCTGCGCGTGCCAATTTCTCATCAGCGCCGTCCGACGCCGCAGGCTGCATTACAATGCAATCCACCGGACAGGGAGGAATACAAAGCTCGCAACCGGTGCATTCCTCGGTGATTACGCTGTGCATGAGTTTGGTTGCGCCCAGAATGGCATCGACCGGACAGGCCAGGATGCAGCGCGTGCAGCCAATACATACCGCCTCGTCGATGACTGCCACGGCGCGTTGCACATAATTCCCATGAGCCGGATTTAATGGTTTGGCTTCGCGCCGCAGTATCTGCGCCAATGCAGCGATGGTTTCCTCGCCGCCGGGCGGGCATTGATTGAGATCAACGGAATTTCCGGCCCATGCTGCCTGCGGTGCCTTGCCTTCTGCGGCCGTACAGATTTCCGCAAGGGCCTGGGCATAGGCATAACAATCGTCATAACCGCAACGCTGGCACTGGGTTTGCGGCAGCACGGCATCAATGCGTTCAGCGAGCGTTTTGGCGGACATGTTCAGAGCGCCAGACCGCGACTATTCCGACTGCGTGCCGCCTACCGTCAGGCTGTCCACGCGCAACGTCGGCTGACCCACACCCACCGGAATGCTTTGGCCTTCCTTACCGCAAGTGCCTACGCCTTCATCGAGTTTCAAATCGTTGCCGACCATGCTCACACGCGTCAGCACATCGGGGCCGTTCCCGATCAACGTGGCGCCTTTAACCGGGCGCGTGACTTTACCGTTTTCGATCAGATAGGCTTCGCTCGCCGAAAACACGAATTTTCCGGACGTGATATCGACTTGGCCGCCGCCGAAATTCACTGCGTATAAGCCGTTTTGCACCGAGGCGATGATTTCCTGCGGATCGTATTTGCCCGCCAGCATGTAGGTATTGGTCATGCGTGGCAGCGGCACATGTGCGTATGACTCGCGCCGTCCGTTTCCGGTCAGCTTGGATTTACTTAAACCCGCATTTAATTTGTCTTGCATGTACTCTTTCAAGATACCGTTTTCGATCAGCACCGTGCACTGCGTCGGCGTGCCTTCATCATCGATGTTCAACGAGCCGCGGCGGCTGGCCAAGGTGCCGTCGTCCACCACCGTGCATTGTGCGTCGGCGACCCGCTGGCCGATACGGCCGGAAAACGCCGAGCTGCCTTTACGATTAAAATCGCCTTCCAGCCCATGGCCGATGGCTTCGTGCAACAACACACCCGGCCAGCCTGGACCCAGCACCACCTGCATCGTCCCTGCCGGTGCATCCACGGCGTCCAGATTAACCAGGGCTTGACGCACGGCTTCGCGCGCAAACGCCAAGCCGCGCCCGTTCTCGACAAAATACTCCAGGCCAAACCGCCCGCCGCCGCCGGACGAACTTTGTTCACGGCGGCCATTGAGTTCCACGGTCACGGTGACATTCATACGCACCAGCGGACGCACGTCGGCGGCCAAAGTGCCGTCGCTGGCCGCGATTAAAAATACGTCGTGCTCGCTGGCGAGGCTCACGATCACTTGCTTCACACGCGGGTCCATGCGACGCGCTTCCGCATCCGCCGCGTGCAGTAATTGAATTTTATCGCGCTCGCTCAAGGTACCTAACGGATTGAGCGCCGGGTATAAAGTCTTGCCCTGCTCCCGCCGCCAGGCGCGCACCTTGCCCTGCCCACCATGCGCCGCAATCGAGCGCGCGGCATGAGCCGCCTGCGCAATGGCCGGCAACACAATTTCATCGGAATAAGCAAAGCCGGTTTTTTCGCCGCTGACAGCGCGCACACCGACGCCACGTTCGATGTTATGGCCGCCTTCCTTCACGATACCGTCTTCCAACATCCACGATTCGAAGCGGCTGGCCTGAAAATACAGATCCGCGCTATCGATGGAATACGTCAGCATGCTTTCCAGTGTCCGCGCCAGATCGTGTTCGGTGATGCCACCGGGCGCGAGCAATTGTTCGCGGGCCAATTCCAAAGGTGCTTGCATGGTTATCCTGTAAACGGTAGTTGAACAGCCTGTGGTTTGGGATTATATCCGGCAGGTGATCCGGCGATGCGAAATCGCGGGAAAATTACGGCGCGTGGCGCGCAGGTAATTCGGATCGAGATTAGCAATCACGAACCCCGAGCCATTCGGCAGGCGGTCCAGCATCACGCCCCAGGGGTCGACGATCATGCTGTGGCCAAAAGTTTCGCGGCCGTTCAAATGATAGCCGCCCTGCGCGGGGGCAATGACATAACACAGATTTTCAATGGCGCGCGCGCGCACCAGGGTTTCCCAATGCGCCTTGCCGGTAATCGCGGTGAACGCCGACGGCAACACGATCACTTCGACATTTTGATCCAACATGTGCCGGAACAGTTCCGGGAAGCGTAAATCGTAGCAAATGGCCAAGCCCAGGCGCCCGAAGGGCGTATCCACCACAATGACTTCGTTGCCGGGCTCGATGACGGCGGACTCGACATAAACCTCTTTGGTTTCCTCGATGCGCACGTCGAATAAATGAATCTTGTCGTAGCGCGCCACGCGCTGCCCGCGAGCATTAAACAGCAAACACGCGGCGCGCACTTTTTTAGGATCATCCGCCACCAGCGGCAAGGTACCGCCCGCAATCCAGATCCCGTGTCTTTGCGCCTGTTCGGCCAGAAAGTCTTGAATCGGCCCCTTGCCCAGGGGTTCGCGGATCTTCACCACATCTTGCGGTGCCATGCCCATGATGGCGAAATTTTCCGGCAATACCACCAGCTCGGCGCCGCCTTGCGCCGCCAGCGCGATCAGCCGCCGGGCTTCGATGAGGTTGTAGCTGACGTTGGGACCGGACGCCATCTGCACCGCCGCGACTTTCATTTAATTCTCCTTGCATGGACGCACGCGCTTTCGAGCATGCCGACAGAATAGCATCAGCACGCGCATTATTTCATCGGCTGGAGTCTGCTTTTTGTTGAATGCGGAAGCTTAAGGTGTGTCCGGAAAAGGCAAAGGCGGCAGAACGGCGGTAACGCGCTGGACTTGCGGATTGTCCCAACTGCCGGTGAGGGTGTAATCCACACCGGTGGCCTCGTCGATTTGGCTTTGAAAAATTTTGCCTAACACATAGGTGGCCAAACCGGCCGGCGGAGACAATGCGGCAATAAGCGCAGGCATGCTGGCAGTAAGGTCGGGAATGACATGTACGTGCTGATCGTAATCGCGCTCGCTCAGGCCCACTCGCCCGGTCGCACGCACCTTGGCCGCAGGCCCATTCATTGCCAGGTTCGTCGTATAGGCTTCGCCATGCTCCAACCGGAACTCGCCTTTAATGTCATCGAAGGCGAAGCCTTTGGAAAACAAATCAGAAAAATCCAGCGACAGCCGCCGCGGCAACGCTTGAATGGATAGCAATCCAAACAAACGGCCTGCACCCGGATTTAATTCCAACATCCGGCCCTTCTTGAGCTCCAGCGTGACTTTGCCATCGATTTTTTCCGGCGCGGCATCCGGTAAAGGCGCGGCCCAGGCCGCATGAACATTGATCCGCCCATTGCCTCCGGCAATACCATTGGCGTAACCGAAAGTATTCATCGTCACACCGACATCTTCGCTGATGACATCGACATCAAAACGCGACTGATGCTGCTTCCCGTCGTAGGTCCATGCCCCGGAGCCGTTGACCATGGTCGAGGGTGCGTTGAACTCGAGCTTATCGATACGCCAGCCATAGGCGAATTTCGACGCGCGCATCTGCATGCGGCCAAAATCAACCTTCCCATAAATAAACTTGTCGGCCTTGAACTCAACGGCCGGTAACTGACGCGGATCAAAGGTCGTTGCCGTCGCAACTTCACTGGGCACATAGCGCCAATGAGCCAAGTCGATATTGATGGGCGCCTGCGCCAGCTCGAACGGCACGCGAATGCGGCCGGAAAAGTCGGGACTGATCACGGTCGCGCGCCATTCTTTTGCGCCGCGCACGATCTTGACATGGGCATCGCTCCAAGACTGCCCAAATGCCAGCAATTGATTGGCATGTGCATCTAGATCATAGAGCAAGCCCGATGTGACAACGGTGCTGTCGTTGAAGCCGCCGGAGCCAGCGGCGAAAGTACGCCATGCGTCGAGCGAAAATTTTTCCAGATTGCCGCTCACGCGGATACCCGCAGGCTTGGGCAGCGAGGCTTTGCCTTCGCCAAAATGAATTTCGCCGCGCGCCAGATGTACAACATCATGTTCAGTAAGCCACTGCACCGCGCTATGGACGCGATTTCCGTATTGCACAAACAGCTTTTGCTCGGTGTCGGTCAGGTCGGCATTGACTTCAACGTACAATGGTTCGCCGGCCGGTTTGGCCAGGGGTTCGGGCAAACTCACCGTCACGTTATCCCACATCGCTTCGACGTGCAGTTTTTTGGAATTGTTAGCGCTGGAACTCAGGGGTAGCTTCAGATTCGCCTGCCAGCGTGCTTCGCCCTTAAAATATTTTCCCCACTCGGGATTGATACGCGCCATTAATTGGCTGGGCGCCAGCATTCCGCGGCTTTTGATTTGCACCTGTGCGCCGGCTTCAGCACGCCGGGTGCGAATCTCCAGCGTGGCAGGCTGCTCCAGCACATGAGCCTTGATGCGATCACTGCGGATACCGTCGTTGTCGATCAACAACGTTCCGTCAACGCGGGTCAGCAACTCCCCCCAATGCCCCAGGCTCAAGGCATTATTGTGCAAGCGTGCCTGGGCGCTGACCTTGACATCGTGGGGCAGCGAACGGCCCAACGGCACGGCCAGATCCAGATGCAGCTCATCGCTGCCACCCACCTGCACACCGGTCAAATTGCGGCCAATCATGTCGCGCAACGGTGGCGCGAGTTGTAAAAAAGCGAGCTGATCACGGGTCTCGCCTTGCACATCACCCGAGATGGTCAGAATGGAATATTCCGAAGTCATGTCCGGAATGGTTAAAAATACATCCGAAACTGCGGAATTCAGAATGCGCGCGGATTTGCCCTGCACTTCCATGCTGGTGCCGCTGAAGGTCAGCTCCGCGTCGATATTATCAATACTCGGCCACTCGGGCAGGTAATCCAAGGCCCCCGCCACGACTTTCCCGCGCACTTCGAAACGGCCCTGAGCTTGCGCGAATGGAAACTGATCCATGCGGCCGTGCAACACGACACCCCCATGCGTTACCTGGCCTTCTTTGACGGCGCGATCAACCCAGGCCACCACGGAGGGAGACATGATGGTGGTGGGCAAGTAACGCGAGGCGTGACGGCCATCGCCGTCTTTAAATGTCGCGATCAGATCCAGATAGGGCGCGGTCTGCGCGTCAGGCGCGCTGACTTCGACACTGGCATGCACTTCCGCATCGATGCTGCGTACGCTCAACTCATCGCCTGCGATGCGCCAGGAACCGCGGTCGGCATTGTGTTCCCACTCAACCCGGCCGTGCACCGTACCCAAAGGCAGGGTAGTGCGGAACACCTTGGGAAGCTCCAGGGTCGCACCGGTGGTCGTCAAATCCAGCGTACCGGAGCTTTCATTCGCAACCAACAATCCGGTAATTCCGCTGAACCCAGGCAATCTCTTCCATGGTTCAACCTCCAGACCCAGCACGTCGGCCTGCAACTGATAGCGCAGAGGGGATGTACCGCTCTGCAAACTCACCATGACATCATGCGCATCCCCATGCGGGCGAGCTTGCGCTAAATAGTCACTCCATGGCCCCTCAAATTGAGGCAGTGCGGCACTGATGGCCGTAACGTCCTCCACCCGTAGAAAACTGACCTGTGTGTTGATCATGGGGTCCACGGTCGTATCGGTGTGGTCGTAGTTGATCGAGGCACGCGTATCCGGCCAGGCACGGCCATTACGATTGACCCTCAGGCGATTCAAACTCAGCGACCAACCCGTGTCGTGTCGTTGCCACCGCAATTGCGTTCCCAGTTGCGCAAACACCGGGGGGTTCGCTTCTTCATCCGCACCCGCTAACGCAATATCGCGTCCGGCAAGCTCGCCGCTCAGCCGGCTCAAACCCCGTTCCCAATGACCCCAAAGTTGCATATCCGCCGTGCCGGTTTTTATCGGCTGAACCGCGGTCTCATTCCATTGTTTTGCCACACCGGCAAGATCAATGTGTTTGCCGCCCAGATAGGAGGTGCCCACCCAGGTTGCGGGTTGTAACGGCGCACCGGTGATGTCTATGCCAAACTCGATTTGATCGCCCAGGTCGCCTGGTAATGACATGCTGCCTTCCAGCCGGTGACGCTGCGCTTCATTGCGCAGCCGCAAATTGACATGGGTAAAATGCATTGCCGCCGCATCACTGCGCAGATCGCGCCAGTCCACGGAACTGTCGTCGATCTGCCACTGCAACTGTGCAAATAACCACCGTTCAACTAATGCCGTATCGGCCAAACCGCCCGCCGGGGTAGCGCCTAAACCGGCAATCCGCAAGTTGCCGTCCGGCAACCGCTCAATCACTAACTGCACACCGGAAATCGTAGCTCCGCTGAGTCCCAAATTCCCGTTACGCACCAATGACCACAAATCAAAATTTAAACGCGCCGCTGCAAAACGACTGATCTCATGCTCGCCGCGCGCATCCAGAATGCGTACGTCCTTCACCACAAGCTGCGGCCCAAACCGGTCCCAATGAGCGTCCAGACGCCCAATGCGTACCGGCATCTGCAGTGTTGTACTGAGTAGTTGTTCGACGTGTTGAGTGTATTGGTGAGCTTGCGGCAATAACCAGCGAACCGCCGTCAACGCCGTAGCGAAAATAACAAGCAGAATGACTAAAGCGTACCCTGTGGTGCACCCTAGAAAGAGAAAGGCTCGCTTCATTGCGGCAACCATCCGGGCAAAATCAGCGTAACTGCGAAGTTGCCCTTAAAATCCATATACCCGAAACCCTGCCACTATAATAACACCACGTCAAACTGTTCTTGCGCGTACTGCGTCTCGACTTGAAAGGTTATCGACTTGCCGATAAAAATTTCCAGTTCGGCAACGCTGGCGGATTCCTCGTCGAGCATCCGATCCGCCACTTGCTGCGAGGCCAGCACCAGAAACCGTTGCGCCTCATACTGGCGCGCCTCGCGCAGGATTTCGCGGAAAATCTCGTAGCAAATCGTCTCGGCGGTCTTGATCGAGCCGCGTCCCTGGCAGGTTGGGCAGGTTTCACACAGAACATGCGCCAGACTTTCACGCGTGCGTTTACGCGTCATTTCCACCAGCCCCAGGTTGGAAACCTCGCTGATGTGGCTTTTGGCATGATCTTTTTCAAGCTTCTTTTCCAATGCGCGCAACACCTGGCGCCGATGCTCGACATCTTGCATGTCGATGAAGTCGATGATGATGATGCCGCCCAGATTACGCAGGCGCAATTGGCGCACAATCGACTGCGCCGCTTCCAGATTGGTCTTGAAAATGGTCTCTTCCAAATTGCGGCTGCCGACAAAGGCGCCGGTATTGACGTCGATGGTGGTCATCGCCTCGGTCTGGTCGATGATTAAATAGCCGCCGGATTTGAGTTGTACTTTGCGTTCCAGCGATTTCTGGATTTCATCTTCCACACCGTATAAATCGAAAATCGGACGCTCACCGGGGTAATGTTCAATACGTGGCACCAGCTCGGGAATGAATTTGCCGGCGAATTTCACCACTTTCTGGAAAGTTTCGCGCGAATCGATCCGCACTTTCTCCACTTCGCCGCCGACCATGTCGCGCATGGTGCGCATCGCCAGACGCAGGTCTTCGTGAATCAGCGTGCCGGGCGCTTCGGTGCGCGCGCGTTCTTGAATTGAGCTCCAGATCTTGTGCAAAAACGCCATATCGGCGTAAAACGCATCTTCGAGTGCGCCTTCGCCGACGGTGCGCACGATGTAGCCCGCCTGGGGAAATTGCGGCGAATACTTGCTCAGCAGATCTTTCAGGCGCTGGCGTTCGGCTTCGCTTTCGATTTTTTGCGACACGCCGATGTGCTTTAAATCCGGCATCAATACCAGAAAACGCGCCGGGATTGAAATCTCCGTCGTCAGACGCGCGCCCTTGGTTCCGATCGGGTCTTTGACGACCTGCACCATAATGCTCTGGCCTTCATGCACCAGCTCGGTGATGGGCTTGTGCTCTCCGCGCAATGGGGCCTGATCTTCACCTAGTATTTCGGGCACGACCTGGGCTGGCACCTGAATATCGGACGCATGTAAAAAAGCCGCGCGCTCCAACCCGATGTCGATAAAAGCCGCCTGCATGCCCGGCAATACCCGCACCACCTTGCCTTTGTAAATATTGCTAACCAGGCCCAGCCGGCTGGCGCGCTCCACGTAGATTTCCTGCAACACGCCGTTTTCAAGCACCGCCACACGCGTTTCGCGCGGGGTGACATTGATCAGGATCTCTTCGCTCATGTTTTATTTCTCTATCCGCTGATTACAAAACATCCATCCCTATGCCACGCAGCAGCTGCGCCGTTTCGAAGAGCGGCAAGCCCATCACGCCGGAATAGCTTCCCTCCAGTCTGGCAATGAATACCGCAGCGCGTCCCTGCACGGCGTAACCACCGGCTTTATCCATTGGTTCGCCGCTGCTCCAATAAGTTTCGCGTTCCAGCGGCGTTGTAGGCCGAAAGCTAACGCGACTGCGGCTCATGCTCAACGACTCGGAATTACCATACACCACGGCCACGGCACTGAGCACTTCGTGGCTGCGTCCCGACAAGCGCTCGAGCATCGCAAGCCCCGCGTTACGATCGGCGGGTTTACCCAGAATCGCGCCGTCCAGGACCACTTCGGTATCCGCGCCCAGCACCGGACACCGCTCATCCGGCGGCAACTGCGCCCACACCGCGCGGGCCTTGGCCAAAGCCACACGGCGGACATAGTCCTCGGCGGTTTCATCAGGCGCAGGCGTTTCTTCCGTGTGCGACACCACGACACGAAACTGCACGCCGATTTGTTGCAACAATTCGCGGCGGCGTGGCGAAGCAGAAGCGAGAATGATTTGGCGATGCATTGCAGGCATGCGGACTAATCACCGCGATGATAGGGATGATTTTTCAGAATAGTCCACGCGCGGTAAAGCTGCTCGGCCAGCACCACTCGCACCAGAGGGTGCGGCAGCGTGAGCCGCGACAATGACCAGCGCCGTGATGCGCGTTCGATACAGCGGGCATCCAAGCCTTCCGGGCCGCCGACCAACAGCGCGACATCGGTGCCGCCGCGCAGCCAATTGTCAAGCTCGTGCGCGAGCTCGTCCGTGCTCCACATCTTGCCTGCCACATCCAGTGCCAGCACCTGCGCGCCTTTAGGAATTGCGGCAAGAATTTTGTCGCCCTCTTTATACAACACCTGCTGCACGTCGACATTTTTGCCGCGCTTCTGTGCGGCAATCTCAATCAGTTGCAGGCTGCATTCGTGGGGCAGGCGTTTAGCAAATTCACCGTAGCCCTGCGTGACCCACGCGGGCATGCGCTGTCCGACCGCGATCAGATAAATTCGCATTTGAAAAATGTAGCCGCCGCCGCGTTAACGTAATTGCGCAACCGGCCTGACCACATCATCGCCCGACCATAGACGTTCCAGGTCATAGAATTCGCGTACTTCGGGCAGCATCACATGCACCACCACGTCACCTAAATCGACCAGCACCCAATCGCCGGTGCGTTCGCCCTCCGTGCCCAGCGGCCGCACGCCGGCAGCCTTGGCTTTCTCAACCACATTGGCCGCGAGCGAACGTGTTTGCCGGTCGGTCTTGCCGCTGGCGATCACCATCACGTCGGTAATGCCGGTGCGCTCGCGTACATCGAGCACACGAATATCCACGGCTTTAATATCTTCCAGGGCATCGACCACGACTTTTACCAGTGCTTCTGTATTCACATGCCACCTGCTGCTTTGTTGTAAAGATGTTCGGATCGGATGTAATCCCACACCGCGTCGGGGACCAGATAACGCACGCTCTTGCCCTGCCGCAGCAAGGTGCGAATACGCGACGAGGACAAATCGAACTGGCTGACTTGTGCGAAAAATAAACGCCCGCCGCCGACATCACGCAGACTGCCGGCAGCGTCCGTAGTGTGTTCCTGAATCAGGCGCGCCAATTCGGCACTGCCGATTTGCCCGGTAGGATTCCAGCCCGGACGATACACCACGACCAGATGCGCAAAACCCAGCAGCTCCTGCCAGCGGTGCCAGGTATCGAAATTAACAAACTGATCCGCGCCGATGATCAGGCACAATGGCGTGCGCGGAAACTCTTCGCGCAGCGACTGCAAAGTGTAAAACGTGTAGCACGGCCCCGCGCGATGGATCTCGCGTTCATCGATCAAAAGTCCCGGTTCATTCGCAATCGCCAGGCGCAGCATCGCCACGCGCTGCTGCGCTGTCGCAATGGGCGACGTGCGGTGCGGCGGTTGTCCACAGGGGAAAAAACGCAACTCGTTTAAATCCAGCATGTCGCGCACTTCCAGCGCGGTGCGCAAATGAGCGAGATGGATGGGATCGAAGGAACCGCCCAGGACGCCGATCATATCGGCGCGACGCCAGGGACAGGGCGTGCATGCCGCAAATGCGGGATATTTTGCGCTAATTTACTTGCGTACATGGCCGTCGCCGAATACGACAAACTTCTGCGACGTCAGACCTTCCAGACCCACCGGTCCGCGCGCATGAATCTTGTCGGTGCTGATGCCGATTTCCGCACCCAGACCGTATTCAAAACCGTCGGCGAAGCGCGTGGACGCGTTGACCATCACCGAACTGGAATCCACTTCGGCCAGGAAGCGGCGCGCGCGCGTCAGATCTTCGGTCACGATCGCATCGGTGTGTTGTGAACCGTACGTGTTGATGTGTTCGATGGCCGCATCGAGTCCGCTGACCACGCGGATGGATAAAATCGGTGCGAGGTATTCGGTGCGCCAATCGGTTTCGGTCGCGGGCTTGACGTTTTTAATGAGGGCGCGCGTCTTGTCACAACCGCGCAACTCCACGCCTTTGTCTTGATACAGCGCCGCCAATTTTGGCAACACCTGCGCGGCGATACTCTCTGCGACCAGCAGCGTTTCCATCGCATTGCAGACGCCATAGCGATGCGTTTTGGCGTTGAAGGCTATCGGAATCGCCTTGGCCAGATCCGCCTGACCGTCGATGTACACATGGCAAATGCCATCGAGATGTTTGATCACCGGCACGCGCGCTTCGCGGCTGACCATTTCGATCAGCCCTTTACCGCCGCGCGGCACGATCACATCGACAAAATTCACAAGCTTGACTAATTCATTCACCGCCGCGCGTTCGGTGGTCTCGATTACCTGCACCGCATCGTCGGGCAACTCGGCGGCACGCAATCCGGCGCGGATACAGGCCGCAATCGCATGATTGGAGTGATAGGCCTCGGAGCCGCCGCGCAGAATAGTCGCATTGCCGGACTTCAGACACAGCGCGGCCGCATCCGCCGTCACATTGGGACGCGACTCGTAAATGATGCCGATCACACCCAGCGGCACGCGCATCTTGCCGACCTGAATGCCGGACGGCCGGTAATTTAAATTAGTAATCTCGCCGATGGGATCGGCCAGCGCCGCCACCTGGCGCACGCCCTCGGCCATCGCATTGATGCGCGCGTCGTTCAATTCCAAACGGTCCAGCAGCGCGGCATCCAGACCGGATTTTTTACCCGCGTCCATGTCCTTGCGATTTTCCGCCAGCAATTGCACACGATCCTGTTCCATCGCCGCCGCCATCGCCATCAGCGCGGCATTTTTCTGCGCGGTGCTCGCACGCGCCAGCACCCGTGACGCTGCGCGTGCACGCTGGCCGAGTTGGATCATGTAATCGGGAATGTTCATTGCCGCACCTGCCCATCAGGATCAATTTAATGTTTAAAACTATACACCGGCACGCCGGCCAAACAACGCTGTGCCACTCATCGCCAGGCCCAATTCTAACAACTCATCCCACACATTGCCTGCTTCGCGTCCTTTGATGATGCGGTCGATGTTGCCGCAGCGGCGCAAGAGATGACGCCAGCGCAGTGCGTTGTGGCGGTTCAGGGCTTTTTCAAACAAGGGTTTGCGCTTGTCCCAGACACGATGCTTGGCCAGCAGCGCGGGCATCGGCGTACCATTTTTTTTATCTTGCGCCATGGCGCATAAGGTCCGCACTTCGCGCGACAGCGCCCACAACAACAACACGGGATCTTCGCCTTCGCCGCGCAATCCGTCGAGCATGCGCGCCACGCGCGCCGCATCGCCCGCGAGCGCCGCATCGGCCAGACCGTAAACATCGAAACGCGCGCTGTCGACCACGGCGGCGGTGATGTTATCGACATCCACCGCGCCGCTGCCGTACAGCAGCACCAGCTTGTCGATTTCCTGCGCGGCCGCCAGCAAATGGCCTTCCACGCGCTCGGCCAACAGCAACACGGCATCGGGTGTGGGTTGCAGGCCTTTGGCACGCATGCGGCGCTCGATCCACGCGGGCAGTTGTCCGGCTTCCACCGGCCACACTTGCACCACGGTCCCGGCGTCGTCGATGGCGCGAAACCATTTGCTGTTTTGCACATCTTTGTCAAGCTTCGGCGCCGTGACCAACACCACCGTGTCTTGCGCCGGACGCCCCGCGTACTCCAGCAGCGCGGCATTGGCTTTTTCGCCCGGCTTGGCGGAACGCAAACGCAATTCGAACAGGCGGCGCTGCGCGAACAGCGACAACGAATTGGTGTTCATGAAAAACGCATTCCAGTCGAAGCCGGCGTCGACGTCGAATACCAAGCGCTCGCCGTAGCCATGTTTGCGCGCGGCCGCGCGAATCGCGTCGCACGCTTCGTTGAGCTGCAAAGGTTCGTCGCCGCTGATCAGATAAACGGGCGCCATGCCCTTGCTGGTTTGCGCGGCAAGCTGATCAGGGCGCGCGCGCATTATTTAGCTTTGGATTGCAGGCGCACGAGGATTTGCCGCGCGGCATCTTGCACCATCACATTGCGCAACTGATCCTGTTCGGCGGTTTTTGCCAACACCTGCGCATCATCGAAAAGCATTTCGCGCGTGATACGAATTTCCTGCGCATCGGCGCTCCAGGCACTGTTCTTGGCTTGCGCGGAAAATGACACGGCATAAACCAGTTCGTAGTTTTTCTCACTCGCGGTACGGCCGATCGAAAGCATGCGGCGATCAAATGACTCGCTCAAGATGCGCAGTGTCGCGGTGGCCTCGTCCGGATTATTCGTAACGCGCGCACCGTTGCGGGTCAGCATCTGCCGTAACGGCGAAGCGACCGTGCTCGAGGGTTGCTGGTCTTGCAGATAGGTGACTTCCATGCCGCCGGGTAATTGCACCGTGCCCCGCAAGTGGAAGCCGCAGGCGGTGAGTAGGAAAACCGGCATAAGAATAAATGTCACGAACCGAAGTAGACAGCGAGTCTGACCACGCAACCACCCCGTCCGCTTCGCGTCCACCCCTCCTCGAAAATGAGGAGGGGAGTAAAAATTCTGCCTCTCCCCTCCTTTGTTCAAGGAGGGGTGCCCCGCAGGGGTGGGGTGGTCGCGGTCAGAACCGGAAATCACCACGAACGTTCTTTCCTGCTTGCTTGTTACGTAACCCATTCACGCCACCACCACATTCACCAGCTTGCCGGGCACGACAATGACTTTTTTAATCTGCTTGCCGGCCGTGAACCGTTGCACATTGGCATCGACCAGCGCTTGCGCTTCGATATCCGCGGGCTTGGCATCGAGCCCCACTTCGATGCGGCCGCGCAGCTTGCCGTTGACCTGCACCACAATCTCAATCTTTTCTTGCGCAATCGCCGCTTCCACCGCCTCAGGCCAAGGGGCACTGAGAATGCTGTCTCCATACCCCAGTTCTTTCCACAGGCAATGGCAAATGTGGGGCGTAATAGGAGACAGTACACGAAGGATAATACTCAACCCCTCTGAGTGAACGGCAATATCACTGTTCTCCACCGTACCAACCATCATTGGTCGCTCTATTGCCTTTAACATTTTCATGCATGCTGAAATGACAGTATTAAACTGCATGCGATGCATATCAAAATTCGCCTGCTTCAGAGCACTGTGTACTTCACGACGAATCTTTTTTGGATCACCGTCAAGCATTTCCAAGTAACTGTTATAAAAATCCGGATTACTGAGATAGATTTTGATTGTATGGGATTTCTTACATGCGAAGGTCCATAGCCGTTTCAAAAAGCGGTTGGCTCCTTCAACACCTGAGTCAGACCATTCAAGCGACATATCCGGCGGTGCCGCAAACATGGTGAACAGGCGGGCGGTGTCCGCGCCGTATTGCTCGATCAACGCCTGTGGGTCCACGCCGTTGTTTTTCGACTTGGACATTTTCTCCACTCCGCCCAACGACACCGGCGCGCCATCTGATTTGAGGGTGGCGCCGACCAGCCGGCCGCGCTCGTCGCGCGTGACATTCACGTCGCCGGGGTTGACATAATTTTTTTTGCCGTCCGCGCCTTCGCGGTACAGCGTCGTCGCCACCACCATGCCCTGCGTCAGCAGATTGCTGAAGGGCTCATCGCATGTCACCAAGCCGATATCCCGCATCAGCTTGTGATAGAAGCGCGCATACAACAGATGCAAGATCGCATGCTCGATGCCGCCGATATATTGATCCACCGGCAGCCAATAATTGGCGCGCTCGTCTAGCATCGCCTGCGCGTTGTCCGGGCAACTAAAGCGCGCGAAGTACCACGACGATTCCATGAAGGTGTCGAAGGTATCGGTCTCGCGCTCGGCGCCGCCGCCGCACTTGGGACAAGTGGTGCGATAAAATTCCGGCATTTTTTTAATCGGCGAACCCACGCCGTCGAACGCGACGTCTTCGGGCAACACCACCGGCAGGTCCTTGTCAGGCACCGGCACCGCACCGCACTTAGCGCAGTTGATCATGGGAATCGGCGCGCCCCAGTAACGCTGCCGCGACACACCCCAATCGCGCAGCCGGAAATTCACCCGCTTCCGGCCCAGCGCGCGCTGCTGCAAATAGGTCGCGATCGCATCGCACGCGGCCAACGACGAGATGCCGGTGAATTCACCGGAGTCGACCAACACGCCTTTTTCGGTGAACGCCGCCGCGTTCAAGTCCACATCTTCTCCACCCGCAGGACGAATCACCTGCTTGATCGGCAAGCCGTATTTTTTAGCGAACTCCCAATCGCGCTGATCGTGCGCGGGCACCGACATCACGGCGCCTTCGCCGTATTCCATCAACACGAAATTGGCGGCGAAGATCGGCAGCGGCGCGCCGCTGACCGGATGCAGCGCCTGCATGCCGGTATCCATGCCGCGCTTTTCCTGTGTTTCCTGCGCGGCTTCGGTGGTCGCGATGTGTTTGCACTCGGCCAGAAACGCAGCCAGCTTGACATTTGTACGCGCCGCTTCAAGCGCCAGAGGATGCTCGGGCGCTACCGCCATGTAGGTCACGCCCATCAAGGTGTCGGGCCGGGTCGTGAAAATTTTCAGCGGTGTGCTTTTACCTTGCACGGCAAAAATGACTTCGGCGCCTTCGGAGCGGCCGATCCAGTTGCGCTGCATGGTCTTGACTTGTTCCGGCCAGCCGTCGAGTCGGTCCAGATCGGCCAGCAATTCATCCGCATAGGCGGTGATGCGCATGAACCACTGCGGAATCTCCTTGCGCTCCACCGTAGTGTCGCAACGCCAGCAGCGCCCGTCGATCACCTGTTCGTTGGCCAGCACGGTCAGGTCTTTCGGACACCAGTTCACCGGCGCGGTTTTTTTATAGACCAGACCCTTCTCGTACAAACGCGTGAACAGCCATTGCTCCCAGCGATAATACTGCGGCGTACAGGTCGCCAACTCGCGCTTCCAGTCATAGGCGAAGCCGAGACGCTTGAGTTGCG
>CAZHHW010000076.1:0-16653 GCA_964532385.1 uncultured Gammaproteobacteria bacterium
GAAAACGCCGAACGCAGCGAGGATACGCGTACGCAAACCCCGCCACGTCTGGACACCCGCGGCGCTACCATCATGGTTCGCCGCTACACTGCGAACGACAGCATTTTCATAAACGATGACTATTTGATTAAAGGCGTCGCAGGCGCCATATTCTGGAAACTCCTGTGCGATTACGTGCAGCATGGACGCACCGACTTCAGTAATCGCGAATTGCGCCTGGATCGGACCCTACGTTTGCCGGATATTTGCGACAACCTTGAGGCGCGTTTGATCTTGTTGCAACGGCGCGTGTCCGAGCATTGTAGCTTCCTGGGTCTGGAAAAAACCGGGCGCGGACGCTTTCACTTGCGTGTCGATCACCCGGTACAGCTTAATGAAGTGTAAGTTGTCGACAAATTAAATTGCACCGGCCAGGCATGCCCAATATTCGCTGGCCGGATGCAATGGGGCGGACACTCCAACTAACGCGCCGCCTGCGCGGGCAGGTTCTTCGGGAAAAATTCAATATAGGGCGTCGTTACCGTTTGCGCCGGAGGGACATAATCCGGTGCGGGATTTCCCTTCGCACCAAGCGACTTCACATAACGATACAGCGCGCGCAAATCATCGTCCTGCATCTCGCGCAAGTTAAACCACGGCATCGGTGGACGGCGTTCAACACGTGCGTGGGCGAGCCATTGCGTTTCCGACATTGACTGCATCACCAAACGTAAATTCTTTGGATACGTCGTTCCCCACGGACCATTAAATCCCACCGCGCTGCCCATGAGGCGTTCGCTCTCGGGGATGTTGCCCGCGCTTTGGGCATAGCCATCGGTGTGGCAGTCATTGCAACCGCCGACCATGGTTAAATAACGGCCGCGTTCTATGGATTTTTTGTTCGGCGTGTCATCGGCCGCGGCGCTGCTGCCAAGCAAAACCGCGCTTGGGATCATCAATGCCAATGCCGTAAAGTAATTTTTCATATTGGACTCCTCGTTGAGTGATTGAGAACAGCTGACGAGGAGAACAATAATGAACCTCCATACCGCGCGTTCGTAAATGATGCCTAACGAAATGCTAAAAATTTACTAACCCAGCGATGCCCTGCTAAACAGGAAACTCTCATGGAAAAACTAACCTTGGTTATTGCCAACAAAAATTATTCGTCGTGGTCGTTACGCCCCTGGCTATTACTGAAACAGTTCGGGATCGCGTTTGATGAACTACGCATTCCATTGGATCAGGCCGCCACAGCACAACGCCTGCGTGAAAATTCTCCCAGCGGACGGGTGCCTGTGTTGCGCGACGGCAATCTGGTGGTGTGGGACACGCTTGCGATTTGCGAATACCTCGCGGAAAAATTTCCTCAGCTACCCCTCTGGCCCGCGCCGATCGACGCGCGCGCCACCGCACGTTCCATCAGCGCGGAAATGCATTCCGGCTTCGCCAAGCTGCGCGAAAACATGACCATGAATTGCCGCAAACATTTACCGGGCCAAGGCCGCGCGCCCGGTGTGCAGGACGACATCGACCGGATCACCGCAATCTGGCGCGATTGCCGCAAACGCTACGGCGCGGGTGGTGACATGTTGTTCGGCAACTTCAGCATCGCCGACGCGATGTACGCACCGGTGACTTTCCGTTTCGTGACCTACGCTGTCGAAACCGACCCTGTCTGCGCCGCATATGTCAAAGCCGTGCAGGCGTTGCCACCGATGCAGGAGTGGCTGGCGGCGGCACGCGCGGAGCAGGAAGTGATTGCTCAGTATGAGCGTTAATCCGGCTTTATATCTTTGCGGCTTTGGGCAAGGCCGCAACGGCGGATTTGAGATAGCGGGCGAAGGTTTTGACATACGCCGGAGCCGATGCGCGATGATCCCACACTGCTTCGTAGGTGATCATCACCGGGCGGCGATTAGAGATGACGGCCGGGTACGCGCGTGCGTTTCCGGCAATTCTTGATTCCGGCAGGATGGCCGCGCCGATCCCCAGTTGCGACCACTCCTGCAAGACGTGATAACTCAATGCCTGACCCGAATATTCGCGCAGTTTGAGCTTGTTGCGGCGGAATAAGTCGCGGGTGGCGGGCGCAAGCCCGCAGGTGCCCACGGTCAGGATCAGGGTTTCATGCGCGATATCGGCCGCAGGCGCGCTGACGGCCCCGCCGTAGGTTTCCAGACCGCCGCGCGGCAGATAACGTAAAATGTCTTGATAGAGCACGCAACGGCCGCGCGCTGCGGTATCGCGCAGGCGGATACCGCAGATCACGTCGGCCTTCTCGCCGTCCAGCCGTGCTTCCAAATCCTCCACGCTGCATTCTTTATAAATAATTTCCAAATCGCGTTGGCTCTGCTTGAACGGTTCGAACAATGCCATCAGCCGTTTGCTGTCAATGATGGGCGAGAAAGCCACGCGCAACAGCTTGCGTTGCGGATGCAAAAATGTTGCCGCTTGCCGCTCCAGATCACCGACCGAATTCAGCACCCCTTCGAGCGCACCAAGAATATGCTGGCCAAAGGCGCTCAGCTCGACACGCCGCGTCGTACGTTTGAACAGCTTGGCGCCCAATTCCATTTCCAGATCGGAAACGGCATTCGACACCGTGGGTTGCGACACGCCGCAAACACGCGCCGCGGCGCTGAACGAGCCCGTCTGCGCAACCACTTTCACATAATTAAGCTGCACCAGGTTCATGAAAATTTTATCCGGGCCTATTAATAGCCAATGGCTATTTCTGTATTTGATTCCATGCCATTCACGAATATATCCGCCACGGCATAGCATACACATGCAACGCCGTTCACCCCATGGTTTTCAGGAGATAGAAAAATGAAATTCCTAATCAAGACATTATCCGCCGGCGTAATCGCGGCGGCCGGCATGATGAATGCGGAAGGCCACGCGGGCGCGAAGCTCGACGATGCGACGATTTTCGCGATTTTCGACCAAGCCAATACCGCCGATGTTTGGGTGGGCCGGATCGCCGTCAAGAAAGGCCAGTCGGAAGACGTGCAGATGCTGGGAAAGATGGTGGCTGCCGATCATGTCGCGGTCCAGCAAATGGCACGCGATCTTGCCACCCAACTCGGTATTATTCCGACCCCGCCCGATAAAGACACCAGCGCCGCCGATTTGGCCAAAACCGTTGCCCTGCTCGAGTCAAAATCCGGCGCTGATTTCGACCGCGCGTACTTGCAGCACGAAGTCGTTTTTCATCAAGCGGTGGTCGATGCAGTCAAGAAGACCTTGCTGCCTGCGATTCAAAACGAACAATTACGGGCACTGGTCAATAAGGTGCTGCCTGGATTTGAACAACACCTGGCTGAAACCCGCGCGGCGGCGAAAAAAATAGGCATCGAAAAGTAGCGAATGAAGGGGGGCTGTAGTTGTAGTTAAACGGTCATTTGGAAAATATCCCAAATGACCGTTTCTTATGCAACCCTGACCGCACACACCGCCGGCAAGAGGATGCGCGATTCGAACGACCGGTAGCCGGTGTCAGTGGCTGATTTTTGTGTAAAGCGGATTTCGATTTTGCCGCCGATTTTCTCGACGAATTTCCGGATTGCATCCATGCCTACGCCGCGGCCTGAAATGTCGCTGACGTTTTCCGCGGTGGATAACCCGGACTGGAACATCAGCTCGGCCAGCTCCTGGTCATTAAGCTCTTCGTTGGCATATACCAAACCTTGCGCGGTGGCTTTCTCCTTAAGCTTATGCAGCGCCAACCCGCGACCATCATCGAACAGGGTCAGTGACACGCCTCCGTCTTCCTCACGAATATCCAAAGTGATGGTGCCCTGCTCCGGCTTGCCGTGTGCGATGCGCTCTGCGGCGGTTTCGATGCCGTGATCCATGGCGTTGCGGAACCCGTGCGTGAAGACGTTCTTCATCACTTGCGCAACTTCCACGGCCAGCCGTATGCCATGGTCGTTGATGACGACATTCGGCACGGCTTTGCCGAGCTTTTGCGCCATCTCCGGCATCGAACGCAGAATGGCATCCAGCAGCACCGGAATGGACTCGGTGCCGATGGCACCGGAGATCGACTTCACCGTTCGGACGGCGCTGCGCAACGCGTTGACATCGTGCTCGTTCACATTGTTCAGGACAAGCCGCAACTTGTCGATCAACATCAAGTCGACGTACACGCCATCGGTCGACGCATGCGAGAGCTTCTCCTTGAAGACTTTGTCGTAATCCTCGATCCGCTGACGGGTCCGCGCCAACTCATCCAGCAGTTTGCCTTTGTCGAAAAAGGCATCTTTATTTTTTCGCAAAATGTCGTAGGCGGTTTCAGCTTCGTGCGCGACATCGGTAATCCCCATGAAACCATAGGTACGCGCGTTACCTTTGATGGTATGCATGTTACGGAACAGGGTCGCGACAATTTCGTCCGACGCACTCGAGGCGGCCTTGATGAGCTTCTCGTTTTCGTCCATAAAGCGCGTCGCATCCTTGATGAAGCTGACGAATTTGTCCGGCCCGGCCGCTAAAATCTGGCCGATAACCTGGAGTTCCGATTTCTGCTTTTCAGCCTCGGCCTGCAAACTGCGCAACTCGGTCACATCGCGCACCGTAACCATCAGTTTTTCGATGATGCCGGTTTCGCCCGTGATGGGATCCCAATCGAGCTCCAGGATCTTGACTTGCCCATCGGCCATGGTTTTGTTGAATTCGTGGACCAAACAATGCTTGTTGAAATCGAACATCATGGCATCTTCGCCCAGGATCGCATCGAGCGCCGCGGAAATCTGCGATATGCCGTTGGAACCCAGATTGGTATTCTGGAACAGCAAATCCATAACATCCGCATGCGCGACGTTCTTGTCCTGCACAATGCTCTCGAGATACGCCGAATATTCGGGATGGATGGCGCGGCCTGGCAGAATGGTGAAAATACCCTGGTGCATGTTCTGCAACATGTTGTTGATGTCGTTGGTCTTCTGGCGCAACTCGGCGGTGCGGTTCTCGACTTTTTGTTCCAGCGTCCGGTTTTGCTCCTCGATCACATTCAGCATGTGGATGTTCTTGAAGCTGACCACCGCGGTACGCGCAATCGTCTCGGCGAACTCGCGGTCCGAGTCGACGAATTTCACATCGCCCACGACACCGCAAAAATTCATTACACCGAAAATTTCGTTATTGTCGATCATGGGCACGCAAATAATCGCGCGCGCCGAGGTGTCGTCGCCCGGCTGCGCCGCGAACTGCTGATCCTTGGTGGTATCCGGGATATAAATGATGCGCTTCTCCTGCGCGGTACCGCCGGCGATCCCTTCGCCGATCTTGAACGTACGCGCGCTATGAATCACGCTCTCGTCGCGCGCCGGTGAAAATGCTTTCACCTCGAGCAAGGCTTTTTCCTTGTTGTACAGATATACCGACCCCCACTCCACATCGCAATGCTGACGCATGATTTTCAGCGCGTGCTCCAGAACTTTCATCGGATCATGCATGCTTGCCATGGTTTGGCCGGTGACGTTGAGCACGCGCAGATCGTCGATTTTCTTTCTGATCGCGTCGCGCATGTCGGCAAAGCTTTGTGCAAGGCTGCCCAACTCGTCCTTGCGTTGCGTGTCGATGGCTTGATCCAGGTGGCCATGCGCCAGTTGCGTCGCACTGGTTTTCAACGCATCGATGGGAGTGATGATGGTGCGGGTCAGAAACAGACCGACCATGATGGCGCACACCATCCCCAGCATAATGAGCCCCGCGACGATGTACTGCGTACGGCTGACTTGCGCCGTCAGCTCGCTACTGCTTTCAACGCTGAAGTCGTGCTGGGTCTTGACTAAAGTGGTCAGGTGATCCTGAATTTGCAACACCAGCGGCGAGATCTCCTTGCGAATTACATAGGCGTCCTGGCGCCAATCTTCCGCACCGTGGATTTTCATCACTTGCTCGGCGGCCGGTCCCCACTCTTTGAATGCCGCGTTGAAATTTTCCATCGAGGCTTCCTGCTCGAATCCCAGCAGGCTTTTACTGGGGCCATTGAGTTTGCCGGCATCGCGTGCGGCCAATTCCATGTAACTGCGAAAATTTTCTTTGTTGGAGTCGGCTCTGAAAGCAAGGAAAATACGCAGCTCGTTCAGTGCGCTTGCAATATTGGTGCGCAGCGAAAATATATCCAGCAGAAACTGGCGGCGGGTTTCATTGGCACTCTCGCCGCTTTCCGCCAGCAGTATTTCTTGCAAACTCTGCAACATGACTTGGGCGCGCGGATTGACTTCACGTCCGGCAAAACCTAGCGCCGGAGTATTCTTCGCATCGTCGCTGGCAAATATCAGCATTTGCTCTTTATAGCTTTGCAGTTTGACAATGCCTTGCTGGACCTCATCGACCATCTTGAGCGTCGCCGGATCGGCTTGAACCACCCGCATGCTGCTCAACGTCTGCACCGATTGTGTGATCTTGCTTAAATTGCTGACGTAATCGTTCTTGTGCACTTGCTCCTTGCTGAGCAAGTAGAACCCCAGCGATGCGGACGCACGGTCCAGTTGGTCCACCAGATTAAGCGACTGTTCCATGGCGGGCTGCACGTCGTTCACCAGCGTGGAAAGTTTTTCCTTGTTCGCTTTCAGGCTGGTAAAAGCGGTAATTCCCACCGCAATCAGCAGCACCACCAGAACTCCGAAGCTGATCCAGATTTTTTTTCGGATGGTGATTTTGTTCATCAGCGCGTTGCTGTGCAGCAGCGCCGTCATCAAGCGGTGCGACAGGGGCGACTTCGGCTGCAGACCGCTGCCGTGGCTGGTTTCCAATGTGTTTGCATGCATACCGCTGTCACTCCTGAATTAATTCGTACACCGCGTACTTTCCACTTGCTCAAATAAACAATTAACCGGAAACCATCTTCTTTACTGTTTCCAGCACGTTCGCCCCGTTGAACGGTTTAACGATCCAACCCTTGATCCCGGCCGCTTTGCCGCGTGCTTTCATATTGGCGTCGCTCTCGGTCGTAAGCATGATGATGTTCACGGTTTTGTTTCCGGCTTCGCGGATTTTTTCGACCATGGTCAATCCATCCATATTTGGCATATTGACGTCGGCAAATATGAGCTTGACGTCCGGGCTTGTCTTGACTTTTTCAAGACCGTCCTTCCCGTCCACCGCCGTGATCACCGAGAAGCCGTTGCTACTGAAAAATCCGCTGACCTGGCTGCGTACCGCCTCGGAATCATCGACTACCAGAATTTGTGCCATGGGTAAATCTCCATCAAAAAATCAGTTTACGTACCACGTCTTTAAAATAGTTCCAGCTCGCCGGAATCCACCATTTCATCGACATTCTGGTTCGATTCCGCATACTTCTCCGGCGACCAGTCCAGGCTAAAAATGAATTTCTCGTACATGACTACAGGCCGCAATTTGCCCTCGGGATCGGTCAGTGTGATCTTGAAACACAACTGGGGAGTGTCGGTGCCGAAAGAAATATATTTGTGCGCGTAGTTGATAATGATTGGCACTTCTACACGCACATGCCCCTGTAACCCGACCGCTTCAGAACCGTAGCGAGTTTTGAATCCGCCCCGTATCATGTTCGCCAATTCCGCCAGCAATTCATTAACGTGGTGAAAATTTGGCTCAACGGCATGCATCTGCGTTTTACGCGCCGCAATCGCTTCCCGGACGTTATCCTCTTCCGATTGCAACGTCATATAGCCCCGGCACCACACGCTTTCCAGCGGTAACAGGCTGAACAGTTCGCCGTAAATTATTTTGTCTTTGACAATGTAGGGCGGATCGGCTTCGACATGCATTCCTTTGAATGCGGCCTGAAAAGCATTCAATGTAAAGTCTTTCACACTCGTCACGAACGCATTCGGGTAATGACGGTTGAATAAATACGTATCCACCAGCTCTTTCAGCCGTTGGAAATCAGCGTGCACATACACTCCGGTGACCGCGTTGTTTAATTTAGGCGGTAAATTGTTGGCCGCGGCGGCCGAATCCACCCGCAGAAAGATCGGCAATTCCGAACGGGACATATGAATCGCAAGGGCCAGTTCCATATCGCCGTTTTCATGACCGCTCGCGTACGGCAGAAAAATCGCGCCCAGATCGACATTGCGCTTTAAAACGCTCGACACGGTATGCGGGCTCGCTTGATAGCCGTCAAGATTGGAACTTTCAATAAATTGTTTCAGCGCGGTGAGCTTCTCCTTGTCATGCTCGACAACCACGACTTTGCTGCGCACCTTGCGGCCTTCGTCGCGCTCTTCTACATTCATTCCGGCGATTGTGTTCATATCATCCTCATGCAATTTTTATTTTCAAAATAGCTCCAGCGCTCCACCTTCGGTTTGTTCTTCCACTTTTGAAACAGTCTCCAGGCGGAATTCGCGCGCGCCGTAAATCGAAACGTAAATGCTGGCCCAGAAAGCGGTGTCTTCATTCGCCTGCGCGCTTACATGAATATCATGCGCCAGCGACAGGCTTTTAATATGTTTAAGACTTTCATGACGCAAACGATTGGGTGTTGACATTCCCATATGCTGGAAAGAATTGCCCAAATCACGTTTGAAAGCTCCGCAAAAGCGATTGCCCAGCTCACCCAAAAAATCGTAGTAGCGCTCCGTGGTGAGCTGTTCCACCGGCATGCGCAATGCTTCGGCCGCGTATCGCATGGACGGCTTGTTGCACGAGGAATGCAGCAGCACGAAGATGCGGAAGTCGTAAGAGGAAATCGTGAGCATGGTGAATTCCGTTCCGGCAACCTGTTCTGGATTGGTCAAGATCTGGACATCCCATGCTTCGTAAGCATTGATCTTTAACGACTCTTCCAAGCAGCTCGTCAACAACTTCGCCAAAGAGTCTTTGGAAACTTGCGGTAACGCGGCTTGAATGGAAGTCATGCGGACTCCGCGATGCCAAGCTGGTCAACCTTTACATTAAGCGCATGCACCGCCGTCAAGATCATTTTTCCACTGGCTTGAATGTCCTGAAACGTTGCGATCGTGACCGCATCGCTTTTGTGCAAACAGTCCTTGTATCCGGCGCTGAAGGTTTCCGAACGATTCGCCAACGACTTGACTTCCGAAGCGACGACCGCGAAACCGCGCCCGGCTTCACCCACGCGTGCCGCTTCGATGGTGGCGTTCAGAGCGAGAATAATAATTTGCTGTACGATCTCGGCGAAATCGGCATTGCGCTGTTGCATCACATTGTTGGACTGCACCAGCTTGCCCATGCCGTCGTTCCAGCGTTCGATGCTCGACAGAATCGTCAGTAAATCGGACACATCTTTCTTGATCTCTACTTTGCAATTCGCAACCTGGCGCTGATGCCCGGCAATGACATCTTGCAAAGTTTGCCGGCTCTTTTCATTGTCGCGTTGCAAGCTATTCAGCTTCTGCTCGCACACCGATATTTCCGTGCGTGCCTGTTCCAGCCGTGCGGCATGCACTGTCTCCAATGCGCGCATATCGCGCGCATGTTGTTCTTGCACTCGATCGATGGCGGTGGCGGGAACTTTTCCCTCCAGTTCATTTTGCAGTTGCACGCGCTCCATCTGCCATTGCTCTTGCAGCCGGCGCAGATAAACCGAACGCCACAGCAATGCGCTGAGTGCCGCACCGCTCAGCATGCCAATAATTAATGTCACGACCACGCTCATCATTTAGGCTATTTTCACGACCCGAAACTTTGTACTGCATAAAAACCGCACGCGGCGAAGAACCCCGGTGCGCGGGGAAGTTATCGACGTGTGGATTCAAAACTGAAGCAGAGCGGGAAACATGAAGAATCGCGCGGGAAAAGGCGACCTTAAGCACGCGCACACTACGCAAAAATGCGCGGTTACAGCGTCCCGGATGTCCAGCCGCGTTGCTGGGCCAGCAGCTCGACATTACGTTCGGCAAGTGCGCAAATCGTCATCAGCGGGTTCGCGCCCAGCGAGCGGGGAATCACGGCGCCATCCATCACCAACAGATCCGGATACGCGGCATCACCCTGCTGGCTTGAATACACCTGTCCCCGATGATTGACCACGCCCTGGCGCGCGTCGTCAGCCATGCAGCAGCCACCCAGCGGATGGCCGGTCAGCAAGCTGTGGTGCGTAAGCGCATTCCACACCGGATTCTTAATATAGGTGCCGCCCAGTGCTTGGGTCACCGCGTGCATGCGTTGGTGGGCGCGCGTAACTTGTTGCTGTTTTCCGGCGTCCGGCCAACGCATGCGCAGCCGGTCGGCGTCGAGATAAAGCGTTCCGGCCGCATCATCGTGCCCGGCGGCGACCATGAACAAGGTGTTATGCACCGCTCCCTGCTGCGAGCCCAGTACGTTGCTGCGCAACTCGCGCGCCAGCTCGTGCAATTTGTCGGCGACGCCGGCGTCGGTGTCAACACCGGTGAGTTTTGCGCCGGCCGTAAACAGGGCAGGCAAAAATGCCGCAAACGCGCTGGGCAATACGCCGTCTTCCAGCACCCCTTCCTGATCCACGTTTTCCAAATCGGTAAAACGAATCACGCCGTTGCTGCACGGCCCGGAGGGTGTTGCGCCGGTTAACGCCGCCGCACCGCGGCCCACGCCATTAATTTCGCAATCATTGTTGTAGGCGAATCCGACCATGTCGCCGTTGCCGGAAAATCCATGGCCCACCCGGCTCGACAACGGCAAGCCGTGTTGCGCCGAACGCAGCAGAATTTCGCTGCTCCCCAACGTGCCTGCGGCCAGCACCACCACATCGGCGGTGATGGAAAAAGTCCGCGTGGAAATACTCGCGGATTCGATTTGCAATGCATGGCAATGCAAGCGCCAGCGTTCGCCGCGTTCGATGCTTAACACGGTAATCTGCGTAAAAATCTTTGCGCCGTGTTTGACCGCGTCCGGCAGGTAATTCATCAACACCGTATTTTTAGCGTTGTAGTTACAGCCCGTCACACAATCACCGCAGCCAATACAGGCGCGCTGCGCGACGCCGGCACTATTCATACCGTCTTTGAATGTGACCGCGATTTTGACCGGCTCAACCTTAAGTGAGAGCTGCCGGGCAGCGTTCTGCAAAGCGGTATATTTCGCGACCGGGGGATACGTTTCCGGATAACACGTGGGTGTCAACATCTGCTCCGCGCGAGCAAAGTATTCCTGCCATGACTGCGTGCGCAACGCCTGCGGCCAACGTGCGTCCTGCAATACGCGCGCATCCGGCACGATGCAGATTCCGGCGTTGATCAATGATGTGCCGCCCAGGCCGCAACCCACGACAACGTTAACTTCGGGGTTGTAACGCACATCGAATAACGCCATCGGCGATCCGAGGTGGCCAAGCGGCGTATCGGTTTGCACTTCTTTGAGAAATTCAACGGCGGTGTCGGGATATTCACCCGGCATGATTTCGCGGCCGCGTTCCAACACACAAACTTCGCGCCCCAGGCGCGCCAGCCGTGCCGCGGCGATACCGCCGCCATAACCGCTACCGACCACAATGGTTTCGTAGTGATCTTTTAACGAATCAATGCTGCTGGCTATTTTTTGCATTGTTTTGTTCCTCGGGCCTGGCTCAATTCGTAGCTTCGGCGCGCTGTTTCAATGCCAGGCTGGATTGTTCGTACAGATGCACGCCGCGTGCGGAAAATAAGGGCCAAAACGGCGCCACCAACAGCCCGGTAAATATTTCGCCCTGATGAAAACGCACCCTGTTTATACCCAGCACCTCGATCACATGATAATGCTCTGCACGCAACAAGCCCGGGATCGGCAGTGCTCCCGCCCAGCGTAGTTCAACCTCGGGCAGTGAATTTAAAATTGTGGCGCGCGCCGGTAAACTTCCACCGAACGGCAATGTAAACCAGAAACGCACGTTCTCTCCTTCCTGCGTCTGGCCGGCGATTTTTGTAATAAAGGGATTCCATGCCGGATAATCTTGGAATTCAGTCAAGATTTGCCACACCCGCTGCGCACTGGCGTGGATGTCGACTTGGGTTTTAATTTCACGCTGCATCAGTAATCATCCTTGCCTTAGAAGCGGGCGCTCAGTCCGGATTTTCGATCAGCCGGGCAGTGAGTATGGCCAGTTGTTCGATTTCTTTACCGGACAAATGGCGTGAAAAATATTGCTCGATTCCTCGCTCATATACAATCCACATTTTTTTGAGCAACGCCTTGCCATTTTTAGTAATGACAACATTCGCTCCCCGCCCGTCGGTCTCGCAGCGTTGGCGTTCCACCAGATTTTCTTTCTCCAATCGATCCAGCAAGCGCGACAGATTGTGTTTACTCAGCAAGATCTTGTCGCCGATTTCGAACTGACGCAACTGGCCCGAGTCTTCGCGATTGATTTCCAGCAATACGTCATACCACGAAAGCGGCGGTAATTCCGCCGCCGCCAAATCCGCTTCGACCCGCTCAACTAAAAGTTGCTGTGCGCGGATTAAACGCGCCCAGGCCGTCAGGGTGGTCTTGGTTAATTTTGTATGCATGCGCAAATCGTATCCGCATCTAGTTGCACTTGCAACTAGAATTACGGCGTGTTAGCTTGAGCATGTAGTTGCATGTGCAACTACATGCTCAAGCTAACTTACTGAAAGGAGAAACCACTATGTTCCGCCGCATTTATCGTGACGAGATACAGGCGCATCTTGCCGCTCAACACCCGATGATCCTGGCTGAAGCCTTGCCCGCAATGTATTACGCCGCAGGACATTTACCCGGCGCCATCAACCTACCCCACGACAGTGTTCGCGAACTTGCTGCGCAGCTCTTGCCGGACAAAAACGCGTTCATTGTGGTGTATTGCGCCAATACGCCATGCCAAAACTCGCGCATCGCGGCGCAAACCTTGTCGATGCTGGGATATACCCAAGTCGCCGAGTACGTGGAAGGTAAGCAGGACTGGAGTGACGCAGGCTTGTTGCTGGAAACATCCGTCGAACAGGCCGCGTGAGGCCGGGGTTGACTCGCCTGATGCGCGCGCTTTATTCGCGCGGGCGGCGTGAAGAGTTTTGCGTGCCGATTTTGCTCCACGGTTCGCGCATCGGGTTGGTTAACCACCACCATAACTTAGGGAAAAAACTCAGCGGCGCGGGTTGTGACATCTGCGCCGTATTTTTTTGATTGACCGGCCGTGCTTGTGATTCATTCGATACCGGCGACGCGAACACCGTTTCCGCAGACTCAACCGACTCGATTGGAAACGGTAAATCGTCGAGGTCTCTGCCGGCATCGATATGTTCAATATCCTTTTGTAAACCCAACTGAGTCTGTTTAAGTTCTTGCCGGATCGCTTCTGGAAAGGCAGTGTTTTTTAATAACACGTCGACATCGTTTTTCATCGCCATCACATCGGTGCGGATTTTGGTTTTGTAACGCGTTTCCTTTCTTTCCAATACATCGATTTGCTTTTGCAGCTTCACTTCCGGAACCGGCAAAACCAGGGGTAACGTGGCTATACCACGTTCGCGCAGGATGACACGTAAACATACGGCGGTTTGCGCGCGGCGGCGAAACTCGTCCAGCAATTTATGAATGCGGTCTTGTCCACCTGCTTCCCCGGCGGAGGCGGAGGACAGTTTTGCAGCACCGGGGAAATGAGCCTCGTTGTCTTCCGCGATGGCCAGAATATTGTCGAAGTCCTGCCGCACCAGCCGATCGACCGCTTTGAGATCCTGTTGCAGCGTATTTGAAGGCAGTTGTTTTACCTCCAGGCTCAAGGCATCGTAAAACCGCACCGCATGCTTCGGCACCTTGGAGGCTGACCGCCCCAGCAACAAGACGGCCTGCAAACCTTGATGCAAGCGCGTTAACGCGCGCGTGATTTTTATGACGTTTTGCAACGTCTCCTTTTTGTTGCGCAAGGCGCGCAACTCCTGGGACGGATGTGGAACGTCGGTCGATACCGGATCAGTCATAAGCAAGTTTCTATAAAAAATTAAATAAATTTACAGTAGTTACATCGTCACCAGATGCATCGCTGCGGCGATTTCTTCTTTGGCATTCTGCAAAATCGCAGCGCCGTTTTCAGATGCTGTCTTGTCCAGGGCGAGTTTTTGATAAGCGGGCAGCGTGCTGATTTCCGGCAACACTCGCGGCCACGCAGCATGTCCGCTCTGTTTGTCCATAAAGCTGAGCAACTGTGCAATTAATATCAAATCGGAGTAATCGGCATCGCCCGGATGATCGCGCTCCCAGTCGTCGGCATCTCTGGCAACCTGCGCGAAATCGGCGGGGAAATTCCATTTTGTCATCACCAGGACCCCTACATCGCCATGCAGCTCTGTAACACTCGCCAGCAACTCCTGTTCATCGCTGGCGATCTCGGGAAAATTCTCGGCATAACTCAGCACCGGCAAACTGCCTACGTCATGCAGCAACCCCAACAACATGGCGTGATCAGGATCGAATTTACCGATCTTTTTCGCCAACACATAGGCGATGGCCGCCACTTCCGTACTGTGCGTCCATAAATTTTCCATCTGTTTTTTGATGTGCGGCGATTTGGTTTTAAATAATTTACGCATCGCAAAACCAATCACGAAATTTTGCAGCGCCTTGAGTCCGATCCGCACGATCGCTTCTTCAATGGTGCCGATCGGTTTACCGGCACGGTAAATCGCGCTGTTGGATACTTTCATCAGCAACGCAGTCAAGGCGGGATCCGTTTGGATCAACGCCTTGATGCGGCGTACATCGGCGTCGCCATTCACGATATTACGGTAACGCAGCACCATATCCGGCAAGGTCGGGAGCGCCAGCCGGTCATGCTCGAGATCGCGCTGTATCGCCTGAAACAAGGGATTGCTTAATGCCGCCGGCCGCACGAATTGTGGCTCGAGCGCGGCGGTGCCGGTGTGATCCTCGCGTCCGCGTAAATTGTCGACAACACGTCCTAACACCCAGAAGCAGGTCACGGGCGACAGCGCCGTCACGGTAAGGCGATGAGGGGATGCATGCGAAACAGGCTGCCTGGCCTGCGCGCTTTGCGCCGTCAGCGTGTAGCTGCGGCCGGCGGCGGTGCGCACCGCCACTTCGCCCGCAAGCAAATACAGCGCGCGCGGATCAACCGCGCCCCATGCGATCAACTCCGTTCCGGCGCTGACCTGCTGCGGCTTGATCACCGACGCAAGCATGGCCATTTCATCTTCGGTTAAATATTCCAGCGGATGAAATGAACGCAGCAATGCATCGTCAATTGTAGGATTCGTGTCTGTCACTGAGCGCGCCTCGCAAACTACTTCATCGGCAGCGCGTGAGTTTTTTTGAGCGGTTACGGGTTCGGAACGCGAACATCCTGGGGCTGCTTGCGGGCTGGAAGCCCGCGCTCCCTAACCTATTGGGCGAGGCTTGCGGCTGAGTAGGCATGCGCGCGGATGACTTGCAGAAACTCTTCGCCGTACGCATCCAGTTTGCGTTCGCCCACCCCCGAGATGTGCGCAAGCTCGGCGCGCGTGCGCGGGCAGTGCTCGACCATTTCGGCCAGCGTGGCGTCGTGAAATACCACATAGGGCGGCACGCCCTGGGTGGCAGCAAGTTCGCGGCGGCGTGTGCGCAACGCTTCCCACAAACGCTGATCAGCGGGATCGCTGAACGTAGTGCGGGTAGCGCGTTCGGCGCGTTCCTTTTTGGTTTTGGCCGGTTTGCTGTCGCGCCTCAACCACAGGCGTTGTTCGCCACGCAGCACCGCGCGGCACGCATCGGTAAGCTGCAAGCCGCCGTGGCCTTCGATGTCGACGGCGAGAAATCCGCGCGCAATCAATTGGCGGAAGATGCCGCGCCAGGTGTTGGCATCAAGATCCTTGCCGATACCGAAGGTGCTTAGTTTGTCATGCCCAAAACGCTGCATGCGCTCGTCGGTTTTTCCCAGCAGCATGTCCACCAGATAGGTCACGCCGAAACGCTGCCCGGTGCGATGTACGCCCGACAGGGCTTTTTGCGCGGGCACGGTCGCGTCCCAGGTTTGCGGAGGTTCCAGACAACTGTCGCAATTACCGCAGGGTTCGGGCGCGTGTTCGTCGAAATAGGCGAGCAAGGCCTGGCGGCGGCAGGTGGTGAGTTCGCTCAAGCCCAGCATCGCGTCGAGCTTGTGCTGTTCGACGCGCTTGTGGGTTTCGTCGGCATCGGATTGCGCCAGCATCTGGCGCAAGGTGATGACATCCTGCAAACCATAGATCATCCACGCGTCGGCGGGCAGACCGTCACGTCCGGCGCGGCCGGTTTCCTGGTAATAAGCTTCCACGCTTTTAGGCAAATTCAGATGTGCGACGAAACGCACATTGGGTTTGTCGATGCCCATGCCGAAGGCGATGGTCGCGACAATAATGACGCCCTCTTCATTGATGAACCGCTTCTGGTTGCGCGCACGCACTTCGTTCGATAATCCCGCGTGATACGGCAGCGCCGTGAGTCCCTTGCCGGCGAGCGATTCCGCGACTTCTTCCACGCGCTTGCGCGACAGGCAATACACAATCCCGGCGTCGCCCTGATGTTCTTCGCGAATGAAGCGCAGCAACTGCTCGCGCGCGCCGCCGTTGCTCTGTGCGATGCGGTAACGGATATTGGGCCGGTCGAAACTGCTGATAAAGATGCGTGCGTTTTCCAGCCGCAGGCGCGCAATGATTTCACGCCGGGTCGGCTCGTCCGCCGTGGCGGTGAGCGCAATACGCGGCACCTCCGGGAAACGCTCGTGCAACACCGAGAGCTGAATGTATTCGGGCCGGAAGTCATGCCCCCACT
>CAZHHW010000077.1:0-16607 GCA_964532385.1 uncultured Gammaproteobacteria bacterium
ACTTGGTCGCGGCGGTAAGAGAAAAATTGTTGTGCGTCGCTGAACGTGCACCATCCGCCGCCGTACACCTGCGTCACGCCCGCGCGCTGCAAGCACAAGCGTGCAAGTTGCGCCAGATCCGCATACCACTTGCCGGAGGTATGGGCACGAAAGCATCGGCTCGTCTCCGCCATATCATTCACAAACGCAGCACGCACCTCATCACCCACTTCAAATGCATCCGGCCCGATGGCGGGTCCCAGCCACGCCAGGATTTTCACAGCAGGTGTATTCAAACGCATCAATGCGGCCTCGATGACCCCTTCGGCGAGCCCGCGCCAGCCCGCATGCACCGCGCCGATGCGCGTGCCGGCCGCGTCGCATAACAAGACCGGCAGGCAATCGGCGGTTTGCACCGCGCACACCACGCCGCGCGCCGCGGTGATCGCCGCATCGGCTTCACTTGGCGCCGCAGTTTTGTCCGCAGAAATGTCAAGCTCAAGCACACACGTCCCATGCACCTGCGTAAGCCAGTGCGGCGCGGACGGCAAGCCGGCTTGCGCCTGTAACAGCGCGCGATTGCGCGTCACCGTCTCCGGCGCATCGCCGACATAATTCGAAAGATTGAAGCTCGCATACGGGCCAACGCCGTGGCCGCCGTTGCGCGTAGTGCTCAGCGCGCGCACCGAGGGCGGCGCGGGCCAGTCCGGTGTAATCCATGGGTGCCGTGTCATGTCATTATTCTGCTTCGGCCGCGACCGCATCGTCGCGCATGATATCGAGCAAGTCTTGCATGTCTTGCGGCAGCGGCACGCGCCATTGCATGCGCTTGCCGTGCGCCGGATGATCCAGCGACAGACGCGCCGCATGCAGCGCCTGGCGCGGAAATTCGCGCAATGCGGCGATGAATTCCGGCGCAGCACGCGCGGGCAGACGCACCCGCCCGCCATAGGTGGGATCGCCGACGATGGGAAAATGAATATGCGCCAGATGCACACGGATCTGGTGGGTGCGGCCGGTTTCAAGCTGCACGCGCAAATGCGTATGGGCGCGGAACTGTTCCACGACGCGATAATGGGTGATCGCCTCCCGCCCGCCTGCCCGCACCGCCATGTGTTTGCGCTCGACCGGATGGCGCCCCAGCGGCGCATTCACCGTGCCGCCGGAAACGACAACACCCAGCACCACCGCATCGTACTCGCGCGAAACGCTGCGCGCCTGCAATTGCGTGGTCAGTTTGGTTTGCGCTTCCGGCGTGCGCGCGACCACCAACAGACCGGTGGTGTCTTTGTCGAGCCGGTGCACGATACCCGCGCGCGGCAGTTGCGCCAATTCCGGCGCGTAGTGCAGCAAGGCATTGAGCAGGGTGCCGGCGCGATTGCCCGCGGCCGGATGCACCACCAGGCCGGCGGGCTTATTCACTACGATCAAATGCGCGTCGGCATACACCACCTCCAACGGCAAGTCCTCGGGCGCATCGGCAACCTGGCGTTCGATCACCGCGCGCAGTTCAACCTGCTCGCCGCCTTTCACTTTATCCTTGGCGCGCCAGACCGCACCGTCGACCTGCACGTGACCGTGCTGTAACCACTGCTGCAAACGCGAACGTGAATATTCCGGGAATAACACACTCAGCACCTGATCGAGGCGTTTACCCGACTGTTCGAACGGCACGCGCACTGATTTGTGTTCCTGAAGGTGTTCGGCGGGTAACATGCGGATATCATGGCTTCGTGAGTAAAGGCGGGTATAATTCTACCGCATTTATACGACCCCTTAAGTCATCCCAGATGGATCTTTTCACACGCATGTCACTCATCGCTCGCTGGTTACCCCTGACCCTTGGCCTCACGTTGAGCTGTCTTTTGGCCGCAGGCTGCTCCACCACGCCGGAAGACAAAGACGAAACCGCCGAATGGACCGCCGAACATTTCTATAAAGAAGCCAAAGGCGCGCTGGATGGCGGCGACTACGAAACCGCCGTCAAATACTTTGAAAAACTCGAGACCCGCTTCCCCTTTGGCCGTTACGCGCAGCAGGCGCAGCTTGAAACCGCCTATGCGTATTACAAATCGCGCGAACTTGAATCCTCGGTCTCGGCCGCCGATCGCTTCATCAAACTGCATCCCACTCATCAAAACGTGGACTACGCTTATTACCTCAAAGGTCTGGCCACGTTTCAGGAAGGCCCCAGCCTGACCGAAAAAATGGCCGGGAAAAATCCCACGCACATGGACCCGGGTCTGGCGAAACGCTCGTACGATTTTTTCGCCGAGCTGCTGAAAAAATTCCCCGACAGTAAATACGCCACCGATGCCCGTCAGCGCATGGTTTTTCTGCACGATCTGCTGGCCCGCCATGAATACGACTCGGCGCAATATTATTTGCAGCGCGGCGTGTATGTCGCCGCCGCCAATCGCGCCAAGTACGTGATCGAGCATTATCCACGCACCGCCACGGTGGCGGATGCGCTGGGACTGCTGGCACGCGCTTATCACGAATTAAAAATGGACGATCTCGCACGCGACAGCCTGCGCATCCTGGAACTGAATTTTCCGCAGGATCGCAAGTTGGGGGAGATTAAGGAGTTACTCGCACAGAGCAAGACAAGTACGGCAGGAGCGGCGCCCTCGCCGCGATGATTGCGGCGAAAGCGCCGCTCCTACCGTGATGGATATCTATATCGCGTCGTTATCCATTTCACCGGTGCGGATGCGCACGATCTTCTCGACCGTGGTGACGAAAATTTTGCCGTCGCCGATTTTGCCGGTGCGTGCGGCGTTGGTGATGGCTTCGATGCAACGGTCGACTTGTTCGTCGGCGACGACGATTTCGATTTTCACTTTGGGCAGGAAATCCACCACGTATTCGGCGCCGCGATACAGCTCGGTGTGACCCTTCTGCCGTCCGAAACCTTTGACCTCGATCGCGGTCATGCCGGTGACGCCGATTTCCGACAGTGCTTCACGCACATCGTCGAGCTTGAAGGGTTTAATGATCGCGTCGATTTTTTTCATGATCTGTCTCCCGCTGTTATGTCGTGATCCGACTCTTGTTCCGCCAAATAGCCCGAGGTAATGGGATAGCGCCGGTCCTTGCCGAAGGCGCGCCGCGATATGCGCACCCCGGGGGCCGCCTGACGGCGCTTGTATTCATTCCGATCGACCATGCCGATGACTCTGCGCACCGTCGCCGCGTTGTAACCTTTCGCGATGATCTCGTCGTCGCTCAAGTCCAGCTCGATGTAGCATTCCAGAATCGCGTCCAGTTCGGCGTACGGCGGCAAACTGTCCTGATCGGTTTGATCCGGCGCCAGTTCCGCCGACGGCGCACGCTCGATCACGCGCGTTGGAATCACCGGCGCAATGTTGTTGCGATACGCCGCAAGCCGGTAAACCAGGGTTTTATGCACATCTTTGAGCACATCGAAGCCGCCCGCCATGTCGCCGTAAAGTGTAGCATAGCCCACCGCCATCTCACTTTTATTGCCGGTGGTCAGCACCATCTTGCGTTTCTTGTTGGAAATCGCCATCAGCAACACGCCGCGGCAGCGCGCCTGGATATTTTCTTCGCTGGCGTCGGGCGCATAACCGGCGAACTCGCCGCGCAAACTGTCAAGAAATGCTCCGTAGACGCCTTCGATGGAAATCACGCGATAGTCCACGCCCAATATCCTGGCCTGCTCCTGTGCATCGTCCAAGCTCATTTTGGCCGTGTAGCGCGACGGCATCATCACTGCTTCGACGCGCTCTTTGCCCAGCGCATCGACGGCGATCGCCAGAGTCAGCGCCGAATCGATACCGCCGGACAAACCCAACACCACACCGTCGAAACCATTCTTCTCGACGTAATCGCGCACGCCCAACACCAAGGCCGCGTAAACACTTTGCGCTTCGCTCAATACCGGGTGCAGGGTGCCGGGCACCGGCGTGACCGATTGCGTATTGCAGACGAACTCCGCCACGTAGAGTCCCGACACGAAAGCGGGCGCGCGTTGCGTAACTTCGCCCAGCGCATTCATGACAAACGATTCTCCGTCGAACACCAGCTCATCCTGGCCGCCCACCAGATTCACGTATATCACCGGCACACCGGCTTCCGTCGTGCGGCGGCGTACCATGTTTTCGCGCTCGCCGCCTTTATGTAGCTGATACGGGGAAGCATTGATGTTGACAATTAAATGGGCGCCCGCCTCCGCACTTTGTTTCGCCGGACCAGGCAGCCAGATGTCTTCGCATACGGTCAAGCCGACCGGCACACCTTTGATTGTCGCTACGCAGGGTGCATGCCCGGCAATGAAGTAGCGTTTTTCGTCAAATACGCTGTAATTCGGCAAATGTTGTTTGTGATAGTTGGCAATCACAGTGCCGTCGCGCACCAGTGCGCAGGTGTTGAATACGCCCAGCGATGTTTGCTCGGGATAACCCACGATCACATCAATGCCTTGCACGGCCGCACATAAACGCCGCACGCCGCGCTCGACATCACGGAAAAATCCAGGGCGTAACAGTAAATCTTCCGGCGGATAGCCGCTCAGGGTGAGCTCGGGAAAAACAATCGCGTCGACATGCAGCTCGTCGCGCGCACGCCGCAGCGCCGCGATGCATGCGTCGACGTTGCGCGTGATGCCGCCGACCAGCAGGTTTTGCTGCGCCAGCGCGATGCGGAGGTGTTGCGTCATACGGTGATCTGATGAGTCACGAGAACAGTCTTCGCAACGATGCTAATGACAAAATTCCTTCCCTCTGCAAGGGGGGAAGGTGGGGATGGGATGTGACGGCACACCGCCTTCATCATCACCCCCATCCTAAGCCTCCCCCCGCGCATGGGGAAGGGAGACTCTCATAGCCATACTGTGTTGCATAAGCGTTACGCAGTGGATTTTTCACGCTAACCGCTGCGCCATCAGCGCACCCATCTGCGCGGGCGAACGCGCGACCGTCACGCCTGCGGCTTCGAGTGCGGCGATTTTTCCTTCGGCCGTGCCTTTGCCGCCGGCGATGATCGCACCCGCATGCCCCATGCGTTTGCCCTTGGGGGCGGTCACCCCGGCAATGTAAGCCACCACCGGTTTGGTCACGTGCGCCTGGATGTACTCGGCGGCTTCTTCTTCGGCACTGCCGCCGATCTCGCCCACCATGATGATGCCGCGTGTTTGCGCGTCGCGCTGAAATAATTCCAGACAGTCGATGAAGTTCATGCCCTGGATCGGATCGCCGCCGATGCCCACGCAGGTGCTTTGCCCCAAGCCGCTGAGCGTGGTCTGGTGCACGGCTTCGTAGGTCAGCGTACCTGAGCGTGACACAATGCCGATACTCCCGGGCTTGTGAATCGCACCGGGCATGATGCCGATTTTACAGGCGCCGGGTGTAATCAATCCCGGGCAGTTCGGGCCGATCAGATACGACTTCGATCCTGCCAATGCGGCTTTGACCTTAAGCATGTCGAGCACCGGTATGCCTTCGGTGATACAGGCAATCACTTTAATTCCGGCATCGGCCGCTTCCAGAATGGAATCGGCCGCGAACGCCGCGGGTACAAAAATCATGCTGGCGCCGGCGCCGGTGGCATTGACCGCATCACGTACCGTGTTGAACACCGGCAAGCCCAAATGCGTTTGTCCGCCTTTGCCGGGCGTGACGCCGCCGACAAATTGGGTTCCGTACGCAATGGCTTGTTCCGAATGAAATGTGCCCTGACTGCCGGTGAAGCCCTGGCAGATGACCTTGGTGTTTTTGTCGACAAGAATGCTCATGTAGTTTCCAATTCGTAGGGTGGGCACCGCCCACCTAGCTGTCGGTGGGCGGTGCCCACCCTACCGCGCCGAGTCGACAGCCATGCGCGCCGCTTCGGTTAAATCGTTCGATGCGATGATCGCGAGTCCGCTGTGGTTCAACAGCTCGCGTCCCTTGTCAACGTTGGTCCCCTCCAGCCGCACCACGACCGGAATTTTCACGCCGACTTCGCGTACCGCCGTGATGATCCCTTCGGCGATCAAATCGCAGCGCACGATGCCGCCGAAGATGTTCACCAGAATCGCCTTCACGTTGCTGTCCGACAGCAGCAGCTTGAACGCTTCGGCGACTTTCTGCGCGCTGGTGCCGCCGCCGACATCGAGAAAATTCGCCGGCAGGCCGCCTTCGAGTTTGATCAAATCCATGGTCGCCATCGCCAAGCCCGCGCCGTTGACCATGCAACCGATGTTGCCGTCGAGTGTGATGTAATTTAGGCCAAACTGCTGCGCCTTGTTTTCTTTGGCGTCTTCCTGCGTGGCATCACGCAAATCGGCCAAGGCTTTCTGCCGGTACAAGGCGTTGTCGTCGACATTTAGTTTGGCATCCACCGCCAGCAGATCGCCGGAGGCGGTCACGACCAGCGGATTGATTTCAATCAGGCTCAAATCCTTGTCGAGAAACAAGCGATACAGCGCGGTCATGATTTTGGTCAGCGCACCCACCTGTTGGTCTTTGAGGCCCAGCGCAAACGCGAACTCGCGGCATTGATAAGCTTGCAGGCCCGCCACCGGATCGACAAACGTGGTGAGGATTTTATCCTGGTGATGCGCGGCGACTTCTTCAATGTCCACCCCACCCATGCTGGAAGCCATGAAGGCCACGCGCTTCTGGCGCCGGTCGATCACCGCGCCCAGATACAACTCGCGCGCGATCACGCAGGGCGTTTCCAACCACAGGCAATTGACCGGTTGGCCTTGCGCGGTGGTCTGGTGCGTGACCAGCTGCGTACCGAGCAGGCCGCGCGCGAAACTTTCCAGCTCCGCAACGCTGCGCACGTATTTCACGCCGCCGGCTTTGCCGCGCCCGCCCGCATGCACTTGCGCCTTGACCACCCAGGCATTCCCGCCCAAGGCTTGTGCGGCGGTGAGGGTTTCGGCGACCGAACTCGCCAGCTTTCCGGGGGCGACCGGAATCCCATATTGGGCGAATAATTGTTTGGATTGGTATTCGTGAAGATTCATGGCGATTCCGTTTTCTGGATTCGAATATCCCGTCGTGACCGGCGACGCAGCATACTTTGTAATGCTACTTAGAATCAGACCCGCACGTTATACTACAGGGCCTTTATTTACCCAACTATTTGTCGATGCAGTGAGTTCATGAACCTTACCTCTCCTCTGCTCATGGCCGTCATCCTGTTCTGCTTAAGCAGCGCCGGGCTGGCGGCTCCTATTGCCGAAGACCCGGTTTATAAACAAGGCCTTTCGGCGGCGCGCAAAGGCGATTTCGAAACGGCAATGAAACTGTGGTCGCCCATGGCCAAGCAAGGCCATGCCGAAGCCCAATACCGTCTGGGTTCGCTGTACCGGCTGGGCCTGGGTGTGAAAAAAAATCCCGATGAAGCCTTCAAATGGTTTAGCCGCGCAGCGGAACAAGGGCACGCGCGGGCGATTTATAATCTGGCCGTATTGTATGAATTGGGTGTGGGCACCGCTGCCGACGACACCAAAGCCAAAGAACTGTATGCGTTGGCGGCGCAGAAAAAAATCGAGATCGCAAATAAGCGCCTGCAGCCGCAAGGCACGCGCGCCAGCGATGAACCCGCCGCCACCGGCACGGGTTTGGCACCCGGCGCCCTCATCGACGTCAAGGAAAAAAATCTCGACCTTAATCTGGCCCTGCGCGCTGAAGCGCGGCGCGGCGACATGCAGTCGATCCAGCTCCTGCTCAAAGCCGGGGCGGACGTCAATCGCGCCGATAAAAACGGCCGCACCGCACTGATGGAAGCGGCCATGGCCGGGCGCGTGCCGGTGGTGCAGTCGCTGATCCGTGCCGGCGCCCAGGTCAATGCGCGCGACATTTTCAAAAACACGCCTTTGATGCTTGCGGTTATGAAAAATCACGCCGAGGTCATACGCGAACTCCTGCGCAACGGAGCACAGCTTGACTTGCGAGACAAAACCGGCACGACGGCATTGTCTATCGCCGCCATTAATGGTCATGTCAAGGCGCTTCAGGAATTGCTCAAAACCAGCGCGGAGATCAACAGCAAAGATAGCCTGGGACGCACGGCGCTGATGCATGCCGTGGTGTTGAAGCACACCGACGTCCTGAAGTTGCTGATCTCCGCCGGGGCCGATCTCAATCTCAAAGACGAAAGCACCAAAACCGCCTTGATGCTGGCGGCCGAGCGCAATAACGCCGAGGCCATTAGCGTTTTGCTGCTGGCCAAGGCGCAAAGCCACCTGGTCGACCGGCAAGGCAACACGGCATTGCATATGGCCGTGCTGGGGAATAATGTCGCGGCCGCCAAAGCCCTGATTGAAAACGGCGCGGCCATCAACGCGCGCGGCATGCTGGGCAAAGCGCCGCTGACCACCGCGGTGCAGGCAGGACGCACCGATCTGACCGCCTCGCTGCTGGCCTGGCGCGCCGAAACCAATACCGCCGACGACGACGCACGCTCGCCGCTCACTTACGCGGCGGAAAAAAACTACCTGGACATCGCAAAATTGCTGATCGCGCGCAAAGCCGACATCAACGCGAAATCGCGTGAAGGCTGGACACCGTTGATGTTCGCCGTAAATAACAACCACGCCGAGATGGCCGGCTTTTTAATACGCAGCGGCGCCGATATAGAAAGCGCTAATCTCGACGGCTGGACCGCTTTGATGTTCGCGGCGCGTAACGGCAACATCGATATTGCGCAATTACTGCTGGCCGACCCTACCGGCATTGTGAATATGACTAACAAAAAAGGGCAATCGCCGTTGTTTATTGCGATCGAAAATGACCGCACGGCGATGATCGACCTGCTGATTAAGGCCGGTGCCGAAAAATTAACCGCGTCGCTCCCCCGCGGGACCATCAAGTAGCCTCGCCATTCGGGAAAACGGGTTTTACGTCCGCTCGTCGCATCCCGGCAAGTACGCATCTTCCACCTTCAACCCTTGCCCCGCATGACCGATATATCCCGGTAGCGTTCATCTGAACGCATTCGCGATTTGTCCATAACAATGACCTTACGCCGTAAAACTTTACTAACGCTCGGCCTGATCTCAAGTGTGCTAATTGCGGCAGTGTGTGGCGCGACGTCGCTGATTTTTTTCGATCGATTTTCCGATCTGGAAAACACGCAACTGCTTGCAGGCGTTGAGCGGGTGCGGCAGGCCATCAATAATCAGCTCGAACGTATGGAAGCCATCGCACGCGACTATGCAACGCGGGGCGACAGTTTCAATTTTGTCGCCGGCAGGGAACCTGACTACGGACAAAAACATTTAAGCCACGACACGTTTCGCAACTTCAATATCGACGTTGCCGTGTTCATGCCATTGCAGGGTAGCACTCCGGTTTTTGCCAAAAGCATCGAACAGCAAACCGTGCAGGAAACCGCGCTCGCCCTACGCATCGCCGGTCTCATGACACATAACGCAGGGTTGCGCTACAACGCGGATGCCGTGGAGGGAAAAAGCGGTATTTTGCGTGTCGGGACCAACTTCTTTTTATTCGCACTGCATCCCATCTTGCCGGGCAGCAATCAGGGGCCAGGTAATGGCACTTTATTAATGGCGCGGCTTCTGGATCAAACCAGGCTGGCCAAGCTGAGTGGAATGACTCAATTAGAGCTCACTATCAACGGGGTGGCCGGTGACTTGCCCGAAGATTTCTCCCTGGCCTGGAATGATTTACGTCACGGCGGCACCGGCCCTTTTCTGCATGTTCTCGATCAAAACACTTACGCCGCTTACGTGCCGATGCTAGACCAATCACGTAAACCGGTCGCGTTATTGCGTGCCACCTTAAACCGTTCCATCTTGGCGCATGTGCGTACCGCCTTCGCTTACTTGCTCATCGCGCTTTTGATCTTAGGTTTGGGGTTCTTGGTCGTAACCATGCTGTGTCTGGATCGCCTGCTGCTTACGCGCCTGGGACGTCTCGCGACGGAAGTGAACCGCGTCAGCGCGGGCAGCAAGCAGAACCAGCACATGACCGTATCGGGTCATGACGAACTTAGCGCCGTGGCGCAAAAAATCAATTACCTGCTCAATAATCTCCGTTCGCAAGTTGCTCTCGAACACGACGTCGCCAGCGCGCAATCAGCGGCGGCGGCGAAATCCACCTTCCTCGCCAACATGAGCCACGAGCTGCGCACACCACTGAACGCCATCATCGGTTACAGCGAATTGCTGCAGGACTCGGCCGGCGATGAAGGTCTGTCGCGGCTGCTGCCGGATTTGCAAAAAATCGGCGAGGCCGGCAAGCATCTGCAAAGCATCATTTCCAACGTTTTGGATATTTCAAAAATCGAAGCCGGCAAAATGGAATTGGAGATTCTGCCGTTCGATATCCACGACATCATTCATTCCGTCAGCGACATTGTGCTCGTTCATTCACGCGAAAAAGCGCTGCATTTGCTGGTCAATGTAAATCCCGAAGTGCCGCGCCACATCACCGGCGATGCACCGCGTTTACGGCAAATCCTGCTAAATCTGCTGAATAATGCGGTGAAGTTTACGGAGCGCGGCGAAGTCGAACTGACGGTGAATGGAAAATGTCTCGCTCCGCCCGCAACCGGGCTGGGATCAATTTGGGAGCTGAGCTTTGCAGTCCGCGACACCGGCATCGGAATTCCGGCCCAGCGTTTCGACCGGTTATTCAAGGCGTTTAGCCAAGTCGATGCTTCCAGCTCGCGTAAATACGGCGGCACCGGCTTAGGCTTGGCGATCAGCCAGCAACTGTGCGAAATGATGGGCGGGCGGATGTGGGTGGAAAGTACTGAAGGCCACGGCTCCACGTTCCATTTCACTTTGCAAACCAAAGAAGCCGTGATGAACGCGGCGCAAGGCGCCAGAGCGCACGCTTAAATACAATATGGATTGGGTGGCGGACTGAAAGTATCTACAGTGGCGGAGTTGCCGTCCAGATCCACCGGCGACGGCGCCCCCAGATGGGTGAAAAGAAGATCTAATTCCGCGCAAGACAGGGTTGTGCCGTTTCCACCCAGTCCGAGATAACCCACTTGAGTCAATGCATCCAACCTGTTGACCCAGCCGGGACCATTAGCGCCAATCCTGTTATTGGATAAATCCAGCCAACTCAGCGCGGTAAGATTAGCCAAAGGACTGACGTCCTCGATCAGGTTGCTGTTCAAGTTGAGTGTTGTGAGTTGGGTCATACCCGTCAGCGGTGCGACATCCACAATCGCGTTTTCCTGCAATGCAAGTTCCCGCACCCGGGTTAACCCGGCGAGTGCGTCAACCGACACCAGTAAATTCTTATTGAGCGTCAGAAATTCAAGGTTTGTTAACGCGCTGATACCTTCCAGATGTGCGGAAGTGATTTGATTTTTTCCGGCGGATAAAGTCTGTAACTTTTTAAGGCCGTTCAACGCTGTGAGCAGGTCAACCTGGTTATTGTCAAACATCAGCACCTGTAAATTCATATGATCCGCTAATGGATTCAGGCCGGTGCCATTGATCGCATTATTCTCAAACCGCAGATCCGTCAGCGCCTTGAGATTGCGTAACGGCTCGAGTGAGGTAATTCGATGCGATGAATCAAGATCGTCAGGGTCATGTCCAACCCACAACGCGGTCAATTGATTGAATGTTGCAAGCGGGGATAAATCCGAAAACGGATTATCCTGCAAATACAATTTTCTTAAATCATTCAATTTTCCCAAGGTGCTGGCAAGCGGTGCCAGGTCAGAAATTGCATTTCCGGCAAGCGAAATTTCTTGTAATTTTGTGAGCTGTGCCAAGGGTGAGTAATCGCTGATCTGGAGGCCATCCAAATACAACGTTTCGAGATTATGAAACGACTCAAGCGGCGTGAGACTGGTGATTGGGTTAGTGCTGATTCCCAATGCATTCAAGTCGAGTAAATGTTGCTCCGTCAATTCTTTTAACGCGATCAGTTGAGCATCTGTGATGTTGTTTTTTCTTAAATCAAGGTAGGTAAGATTCATCAACCCCGTGAGGAAACTTACATCGCTCACGCCGTTACCGAGAAGATCCAATTCATTGAGATTCGCCAAATGTGTCAGGGTATCAAGACCCGTGAGCGCGGATACCACGACATTAGGATGACTCAAATAAACGTAGCGAAGATTGGAAAACTGGTCCAGCCCTGCAAGGTCGAGTGTCGGTTGATCATAACAGTCTAGCTGAGACAACTGACGCCGGAATATCCATCCATAATTAAGCGCGCTCTTTTCTATACAACTCCGCAAATTCGCATCGGCGATACCTGTGGCGATGTCTGATATTTTGTCATTATTAGGCACATTTGAAATCTCCGGCGATAAGGCACTGTTGCCGTGCTGATTCGATGCCGCCACGCGGTAGAAATATTTTGTACCGTTGGTCAGTTCAAGATGCGTGTAAGGTAAAGCCACATTACTGATGTGCTCGCTCGTCTCGGTCACATCACCCGTGGTATTCCAGTAAATGGTGTAGCGCAAGGCGTCGTTTTGGTTGTCAGCACCGATTGTGATCTGCTGGTGTCCCGTAAAGGTATTGGTATGATGCGGGGTGTTCGGCACTTCACCGGCGGTCAGCGTGAAAGTTTCGGGTGCATACGTTGCTGCCACGGTTTCGTTTGACACAGGACTCTCAACACCATTGACGACAGCGGTCACCGCGAAGTAATAGCTCTGATTGTTTTGCAACAGCGTGATCACCGCCGGTGAGGTGGCATCTTCCAGAATGGGGTCGCCAAAAGGATCGCCGTGCGAAGTTTTACCGTAGATGTTGTATGAAGTCGCATTGGCCACGCAGCACCAAAATAACTCCACGCGTTCGCTTCTGCCTGATGCTTCAACGTAATAAGGCGAACCCGCCGCGTTGATCCCCGGGACGAGCGTGATTTCTTGCGACGCCGCCCCTTCCCCCGCTGAAGTTTCAACCGTGTAAATGTAGTAAACCGGCGTGCCGTTACTTAATCCGGTGTGTTCGAACGGCGCGCTGACATCGGCTATTTTGGTGCCGTTCCATTTGGTCACACCCGAGGTCAGCGACCAGTACAAATTATATTTTTTCGCGTCGTTGATCCGCGGCCAGTTCAGAATCACCGCGCTGTCCAACGCATACGCGGAAAGACCGAATCCTTTGGTCCTCACCAATATATTCGGGGGATCGCCGGGGCTTTTACTGCATGCGGCAAGCAACCCGCTCATCAAGGTAACCACCACAGCTAAGGCAATAACGGTACAGCGCCCCCGGGAAATCTTATTCGCACAATTCTTCAGCATGGTTTGCATTCAAACATCTATGGCTATTAACAAAACGTTACGGCGTCGATTGTAAGTGCATTGATACCGGTAAATCGACCACCGCACTGTGTAAAAAATTTCCGACACTACATCCCACCACCCATGCCGCCCGCTCCACCCCCGCCACCGGGCATTCCACCACCGCCACCCATCGGCGTTGGGGTCGGCATCGGGGTGGGTGTCGGCTGCGGAGTGGGTGTGGGCGTCGGCCTCGGCGTAGGCGTGGGTGTGGGCCGCGGTGTCGGGGTCGCGGTTGGCGTAGGTGTCGCGGTCGGCCGGGGTGTGGGTGTCGGCGTAGGCGCGGCCACCTGCACCGTCACAGACTGGTTGATGCTGCCTCCGGCACCGGTGCAGGTTAAGGTGAAGGCACTGGTATTAGTAAGATTGTTGCGCGTTTCATTGCCAGAGAGCGCCTTGCTGCCGCTCCATGCTCCCGAAGCGGTACAAGCGGTGACGTTGGCACTGCTCCAGGCCAGGGTGCTGCTACCGCCCGTAGCCACATTGGTGGCACTGGCCGAGAACGTCAGGCTGGGCGGAAGCGCGCCTCCACCACCGCCGGCGGCCGTGACGGTGACGGTGGTGGAACGGCTAACGCCGCCACAGGTCAGGGTAAAGGTGCTGGTCGCAGTCAGGTTGGAACGGACTTCACTGCCACTGGTGGTCTTGGTGCCACTCCAGGAACCTGTGGCGCTACAGCTAGTCGCCCCGGTGCTGCTCCAATTGAGGGTACTGCTGCTGCCTGCGGTAACGCTGGCGGGACTGGCGGACAAGCTCAGAGTAACCGCAGGCGTTGGGGTGGGAGCCGGAGTCGGGGTGGCACTGGGCGGTGGGTTGCCGCATTGATCATTCACCACCGAGTTCCAGGATCTGAAGTTGGTGGCGCTGTGGCAATCATCGCAATCGAACCCTGTGATGCTGCAATGGCCGCTGTTCGTGGTGCGCCCCCGAGTGGTTCCGTTATGGCAGCTCACGCAAGTGGCCGTAGGCAAAAGGACTTCGGCATGATTGGTGGTCACCTGCGTCCAGCTGGCGGTGGTGTGGCAACCCGCGCAATTGTTCGAGGTCGCCATGTGGCCGCTGGTTTTGTAACGGAACGATGCAAAACTGGCGTTGTGGCAGCTTACGCACGTCGCGGTGGTTTCCGTGTGCGGGAAGGGTGTCCTGTGGCTCTTGAAAGTTTGCGGCGGAATGAAATGGCACGCGAGGCAATTGAGACTCGTCGCGGCGGCCGCATGCAAGCTGCCACTGCGGCTATGACAGCTCGAGCAACTGCCGGACACCTGATTATGGTCCACCAGGTTCGTACTCCAGGTGCTGGTGCTGGTATGGCAGGCATCGCATACCGGCGGCAGCTTGATCAGGATATGGCTGGCTGAACGCGTGGTCGCATGGCAACCGGCGTCGCCGCACGTGGCACTGCCGGTTTCGCTGTGATTCATTTGGCCAACCAAGGGACGCTTCCACAGATACAAAGCGACCGCATCCGTATGACAACGGCCACAGTTAAGGCTGGTGCGCGGATGCGTGGAACTCATCCCCTGCGCCAAGGTGCCATTGTGGCAACTCGAGCAGGCGGTCGGGTTGGTGGCCTGATTGTGATTAAATGTAATGACCGGGCTCCATGCGCCGGGCTTTTTGGCATGACAAGCTTCGCAGATGTCGCTGGTTAGCAAGCCGGACAGGTGTTTACCGGCTTTGCCGCGCGCGCCCAGATAAGTGCCGTTGTGACAGTTCACACACAAGTTGATGAAGCTGGTGTGGCTGGTGCTGACAGTGGTCCAGTTAGCCACACCGCTGTGGCAGCTGTCGCAAGCCGCGGTAGTGGGAATGTGGTTGGCCGGTTTACCGGTTTTTGCCAAGGCGGTGCCGTGACAAGCGGCGCACGCGGTCGCGGGTTGGATCTGGGCGTGATCGAAGGTGCGCGCAGGCGCCCATTTCAAGGGTAGTTTGTTGTGGCAAGTCTCGCACAGATTGGAAGTATTCAGTCCGCTTGAGTGTTTGCCGCTCTTGCCGCTGGCTTGGGTTCCGTTGTGGCAACTAATGCAATTATTAATGATGGTGCTGTGGTCGACCCCGGCCGGCGTCCAGGCATTGGAGTTATGACAGCTGTCGCACGGCAAAGTGGTGACGACGTGCGTGGGCCCCTTGCCTTTTTTGGCGAGCCTGCCGCTGCCGTCATGGCAGATTGCGCATGCGGTGGCGGGTTGAATCTGGGTGTGGTCGAAGGTTTTGGCGGGTGCAAAGCCCGCAGGCGACACGTTGTGACATTTCTCGCAGGCGTTGGTGGTGTTAAGCCCGGTCAAGTGTTTACCGACCTTACCCTGGGCACCAATGAAGGTGCTGCTGGAGCCGGTATGGCAGGTCACGCACGTGGCCGTGAGCGTACTATGGTTAACCTTCGCCCCCGTCCACACCGTCGTGCTGGTGTGGCACGCGTCGCAAGCCAGTGTTGTTGGTATGTGCTGCGCCGATTTGCCTTTCTTAGCCAGCCTACCGCTACCATCGTGACAGGTGGCGCATGCCGTCGCTGGTTGAATTTGGGTATGGTCGAAGGTTTTTGCGGGCGCCCAGCCCGCAGGCGACACGTTGTGACATTTTTCGCACGCATCGCTGGTATTCAGTCCGTTCTGATGCTTTCCACTTTTCCCAGCCGCACCGGTAAATGCGCCGCTGTGGCAGCTCACGCATGTGGCCGTCAATGCCGTGTGATTCACTTTCGCACCCGTCCATACGGTGGTGCTCATGTGGCAAGTTTCGCAGGCTTGCGTGGTCGGGATATGTTTGACCGGGTCCTTGCCTTTCTTGGCCAGCTTGCCGGTGCCGTCGTGACAGACCGCGCACGCGGTGGCGGGCTGGATCTGTGCATGATCGAAGGTTTTCAATGCCGTCCACGCCGCCGGTTTATTGTTGTGGCAGGCCTCGCACACATTACTGGTATTTAATCCCGTCAAGTGTTTGCCAAGCTTACCCACGGCTCCAATTAACATTCCGCTATGGCAGTTGACGCAGTTGCTGGTGAAGCCGCTGTGATCGACTTTCGCACCCGTCCACGCTGATGTGTTATGGCAGGTCTCGCAGGTTTGCGTGGTTGGAATGTGTTTGACCGGATCCTTCCCCTTCTTGGCCAGCTTGCCTGTGCCATCGTGGCAAGTTGCACAGGCCGTCGCCGGTTGGATCTGTGCGTGGTCGAAGGTGGTGATCTGAATCCACTTCGCCGGGAATTTGTTATGGCAGGTTTCGCATAAATTCGATGTGTTCAGCCCGCTTGCATGTTTACCGCTCTTGCCGCTGGCTTTCACACCGTCATGACAACTAATGCAATTGTTGAAGATGGTGCTGTGATCGACGCCCGCCGGGGTCCAGGCACCCGTGCTGTGGCAGCTATCGCACGGCAATGC
>CAZHHW010000078.1:0-14374 GCA_964532385.1 uncultured Gammaproteobacteria bacterium
CCCGCCGGGATCGACATGCCGGGAATACCGGCGAGATTCACCGCGATGGTGTAAATGTCGGACAGGTACATGGTCACCGGGTCGTCGGTTTTTTCGCCGAGGTTAAATGCCACTGTCGGCGAGGTGGGGCCCATGATGACGTCGACTTCTTTATAAGCGTTTTTGAAATCGTCCGAAATCAGGCGGCGCAGTTTCTGCGCTTTTAAATAATAGGCATCGTAATAACCTGAGCTGAGCGCGTAGGTGCCGATCATGATGCGGCGTTTCACTTCGGCGCCGAAGCCTTCGCCGCGCGAGCGCTTGTACAAATCCATCAGGTCGACGGGCTGATCGCAGCGATAGCCATAACGCACGCCGTCGAAGCGCGACAGGTTGGAGGAACACTCGGCGGGTGCGACCACATAATACGTCGGCACCGACAGACCGCTGTTGGGCAGACTGATCTCTTTGAGCGTGGCGCCAAGTTTTTCGTACTGCTTGAGCGCGTCGCGAATCACTTGCTCGACTTTAGTGTCAAGACCCTGACCGAAAAACTCCTTGGGGATGCCAATACGCAATCCGGCGAGGGAATTATTCAGGCTTGCCGTGTAGTCCGGCACCGGCGTATCCACGCTGGTGGAATCCTTGCTGTCGAAGCCCGCGATCACATTCATCAGCAACGCGACGTCTTCGGCGCTGCGCCCCATCGGACCACCCTGATCGAGGCTCGATGCGAACGCGATCATGCCGTACCGCGACACGCGGCCGTAAGTCGGCTTCAAACCGGTCAGATTACAAAGTGCCGCGGGTTGACGTATAGAACCGCCGGTGTCGGTGCCGGTGGCGATCGGCGCCAGGCGCGCGGCAACCGCCGCCGCCGAACCGCCCGACGAACCGCCGGGCACGGCGTTCAAATCATAGGGATTGCGCACCGGACCGAAATAACTGGTTTCGTTCGACGAGCCCATCGCAAACTCGTCCATGTTGGTTTTGCCCAGCATCACCATGCCGGCGTCATTGCAACGCTGCACCAAAGTCGCGTCGTAAGGTGCGATGAAATTCGCAAGCATCTTGGAACCGCAGGTGGTCTTCACGCCCTGGGTGCAAAAAATATCCTTCTGCGCGAGCGGTATTCCGGTCAGTGCGGCGGCTTGTCCTTTTGCGATACGCGCGTCGGCGGCTTGCGCCTGTTTGAGGGCGAGTTCTTCGGCAACCGTGACGAAGGCATTCAGCGACTTGCCTTGCGTGGCGATGCGTTGCAAAAAAGCGCGCGTGAGTTCAACGCTGGAAAATTTTTTCGCTTTGAGTCCGGCGGACAGGGCGGCGAGGCTGAGGGTGTGCATGGGAGTCCTTTTATTTTATCGACTACACTTAAACGACGCGGCTACTCAAGCACCTGCGGGACTAGGTATAAACCACAATCCACCTGTGGCGCGATCGACTGAAATGTGTCGCGCTGATTCGTTTCGCTGACCACGTCGTCACGCAAGCGCTGCGCGGTATCGAGCGGATGCGCCATCGGCAATACGGCGCGCGTATCGACTTTGTTCATCTGCTCGACCAGGGCAAGGATGTTGGACAGGTTGCGGCTGTACAGCTCAATGTCCTGCTCGCTGACGGCCAGGCGCGCAAGGTGTGCGATTTTTTCCACATCGGCTTTACTTAAGGACATGGTCGGGTTCTCGGCTCGAGGAAAATTTGAAGGCGTAAAAGTTACCATAGTCACGCACTTGCTACCACGCTCACGCCGCTCAAGGAGCATTCACAACTAGTCGTTAATGAGGATGGTCTGAGCAGCGCAAGTGCCGGAACAAACCTTGCTGAAGCAAAACTCCGCTGCTAGAGTAAGCCCTATTTTTCCCCACCCTAAAAATCAGGAACCGATTCCATCATGTTCTCCCGCCTCTCCGGAATGTTCTCCAACGATTTGTCCATCGACCTTGGTACGGCCAACACGCTTATTTATGTACGCGGGCAGGGCATCGTGCTCAATGAACCGTCGGTGGTTGCAATTCGTCAAGAACGGGGACCGGGCGGACCGCGCACCATCGCCGCTGTCGGCGCCGAAGCCAAACGCATGCTCGGCCGCACGCCGGGAAATATCGTCGCGGTGCGGCCATTGAAAGACGGCGTGATCGCCGATTTCACCGTCACCGAAAAAATGTTGCAGCACTTCATCAAGAAAGTGCATCAGGACAAGTTCCGTTTCTTTCGTCCCAGTCCGCGCGTGCTGGTGTGCGTGCCGTGCGGTTCCACGCAAGTCGAACGGCGCGCGATCAAGGAATCCGCCGCCGGCGCCGGTGCGCGCGAGGTCTATTTAATAGAAGAGCCGATGGCCGCCGCGATCGGCGCCGGTCTGCCGGTATCCGAAGCCAGCGGTTCGATGGTGGTCGACATCGGCGGCGGCACCACCGAAGTCGCGATCATCTCGCTGTCGGGCATCGTGTACTCCGCATCCGTGCGCATCGGCGGCGACCGTTTCGACGAAGCCATCATTTCTTACATCCGCCGCAACTACGGCACGCTGATCGGCGAATCCACCGCTGAAAAAGTCAAGCATGAGATCGGTTCGGCCTATCCCGGCGACGAAGTGCGCGAACTTGAAATCAAGGGCCGTAACCTAGCCGAAGGCGTGCCGCGCAGTTTCACCGTTAACAGCAACGAGATTCTCGAAGCCTTGCAGGATCCGCTGTCCGGCATCGTCAGCGCGGTAAAAACCGCGCTGGAACAAACGCCGCCGGAATTGGGCTCCGATGTCGCCGAGCGCGGCATGGTCCTGACCGGCGGCGGTGCCTTGCTCCGCGGCCTGGATCGCCTGCTGCAAGAAGAAACCGGCTTGCCGGTCGTGATTGCCGAAGACCCGCTCACCTGTGTGGCACGCGGCGGCGGGCGGGCGCTTGAAATGCTCGACGAAACTGGCGGAGAATTGTTCCTCGTCGAATAAAGACAGGGAATTCTTGTCCAAGAATTCTGAACTTGGTCATGCACGCCTTACTTAAACTGTCAGGCACTGTCAGCGGAGTTTCACCATTAAACAACTGTTCACTGTCGGCTCGACCGCAACCCTCCGGTTAGTCGTTCTAGCCGCTCTTTCGATTGTGCTCATGACCGTGGACCACCGCGCGAATTACCTTGAAAGCATCCGCGGCGGTATTTCCGTGGTGCTTTACCCATTGCAGTTCATGGTCGACGCGCCAATGCGCGCGAGTTCCTGGGCAGGCGACACGCTGACTTCGCGCAGCGCATTGTTGCAGGAGCTCGATGATCTGCGCACCCGCCAACTGGTTTACAAAACCGAGCTGCAAAAACTCGTCGCGGTGGAAACCGAGAACCGCCGCTTACGCGATTTGCTGCAGTCCTCGCAGCGCGTGGAGCACAAAGTTTTAATCGCGGAAATTCTCGCCGCCGATCTGGATCCCTTCAGCCGCCAGGTCGTCATCAATAAAGGTTCGGATCATGGCGTGTTCCGCGGCCAGCCGATTTTGGACTCCGACGGCGCCATGGGGCAGGTGATTCATGTCGGGCCGGTTTCCAGCACCGCGATGCTGCTGACCGATGCCAACAGCGCAATTCCAGTGCAGGTATTACGCAATGGCTTGCGTTCCATCGCGGTCGGCAGCGCCGATCAAAATTCACTGGATTTACCTTATCTGGCGAACAATGCCGATGTCGAGGTCGGCGACCTGCTGGTGTCCTCCGGGCTGGGCGGCCGGTTTCCGTCCGGTTTCCCGGTCGGGCGGGTGACGGCGGTTGAAAAGGACATGCGCCAGTCTTATGCCAAGGTCGTTGCCACGCCCAGCGCGCGGCTGGACCGGGTACGGGAAGTGCTGCTGGTGTTTTCCGATCATGACCAGACCCCTCCCACCGGCGCCTTGCCTGCTGCGCCTGCGGCCGCCGCGCCGCCCCCCGCACGGTAAACACGCATGGCGCTACGCGAACACACCGGCGGCGGTTTGATCTTTTTCAGCTTCATTGCGGCGCTCTTGCTCACCATCGTGGTGCTGCCGGATTGGGCGCGGCCGGCGCGGCCGGAACTGGTGACCATGCTGGTGATTTATTGGTGCCTGATGGTGCCGGAGCGGGTTGGCGTAGGCACCAGCTGGCTGATCGGCTTGATGATGGACGTCGCGCAAGGTGCATTACTGGGTCAACACGCGCTGGCCTATGCGTTGATTGGGTGGATCACGCTCAAGCTGCATCAACGCATTCGGGTGTTCCCGATTTGGCAACAGGCCCTGAGCGTGTTTTTATTGTTGATCCTGAGCGAGATGCTGGTGCTGTGGATTAAAGGTATCGCGGGCCATCCGCCGCAGGGCTGGAGCTACTGGCTGCCGTCGATCACCAGCATGGTGCTGTGGCCGTTCTTTTTCTCCTTCATGCGCACCGTGCGCCGCTATTTCGTTCATGCATAACCACCGCATCAGAGCTGACGCAATGCGCCCGCGGGATATTTTTGCCGGACGCAGCGCAAACCCGCAACCGCACCGTGCGAAACCAGCGGCTTCGAGCCCCGCGTGCTACCGGCGGCTGAGGCGATGCGGCTTCATGCCGTCCATGGGCTATAACAGGCGGCAAGACCCCTAGCGATGCGTATCACGATTAAAGATCACTTCCGCGAAACGGAAATATTTCTGGGACGCGTCGTATTTGCCGGCTTCGTCGTGCTGGCGCTGGTGTTGACCGTGATCGGACGGCTCGCCTATTTGCAAATGATCGAGCACGACCACTACACCACGCTGTCGCAAAGCAATCGCATTCATTTGTTGCCGGTGGCGCCCAACCGCGGCTTGATCCTGGACCGCGAAGGCGTGGTACTGGCGCAGAACTACCCCACCTTCACGCTTTCCATCACCCCGGAACGCGCCCAGGGCGTGAATGACACGCTGGCACGGCTGGCCGAAGTGATCACACTTGATGATGTCGACATCCAGCGCTTCAAGAAACAATTGCGGCATGGACGCGCCTATCAAACCATCCCGCTGCGCTTCCATTTAAGCGATGAAGAAGTCGCGCGCTTTGCGCTCGACCGCTACCTGTTCCCCGGCGTGGAACTGGCCGCGCCGCTCACGCGCCATTACCCGCAAGGCGAACTCGCCGCGCACGTGGTCGGCTATGTCGGCCGCATCGACGAACAGGAAATGGCGGCGCTGGTCGATGTCAACAACTACGACGGCACCAACCACATTGGTAAAACCGGCATCGAAAAACAATACGAAGACGTATTGCATGGTTTTGTCGGCAATCAGGAAGTGGAAACCAATGCGCAAGGCCGCAGCATCCGCGTGCTCAACCGCAAAGAACCCACGCCCGGTACCCATTTGCATTTGCACATCAGCGCGCTGCTGCAAAAAATCGCGATGGATGCGCTGGGCGACAACAATGGGGCGGTGGTGGCGATTGATCCGCAAACCGGCGCGGTACTCACGCTCGCCAGCAAACCGGCGTTCGATCCCAATCTGTTCGTCAACGGCATTGACTCGGCCACCTACAAGGCCTTGCTCACCTCGCCCGACCAGCCACTCTATAACCGCGCGGTCAACGGGCAATACCCACCGGGCTCGACAATTAAACCTTTCTACGCGATGGCCGCGCTGGAATACAACATGCCGGAGTCCACGGGCGCGGTGCATTGCCGCGGTTTCTACCAGTTGCCGGGCGATACTCACCGTTTTCGCGACTGGAAGAAAGAAGGTCACGGCAGCGTCGATATCGACCGCGCGATTACCGAATCCTGCGACGTGTATTTTTACACCCTGGCGGCCAATATGGGCATTGATCGCATGTCGCAATTTCTCGGTTATTTCGGCTTCGGCGCGCGCACCGGCATCGACATCCCCAACGAATTCACCGGGCTGTTGCCGTCGCGCGCATGGAAACGCAGGGCCCGTAAAGACAACTGGTACACGGGGGAATCGGTGTCGATGGGCATCGGTCAAGGCTATTTATCGGTCACGCCATTGCAGCTTTCCGCAAATACGGCCGCCTTGAGCGTGCGCGGGGTGCGCCGCACCCCGCGCGTGGTGGCTTCGCTCGAAAATCCGGACACCAATGAATTGCAGCCCATTGATCCCGTCTCGCTTCCCAATGTGCCAACCCAGGTTCCGGATCATTGGACCACCGTCATTACCGCAATGACGCATGTGATTAATGGCGCGCGCGGCACGGCGAAAGGCATCAGCAAGGACATTACCTATACGGCCGCGGGTAAAACCGGCACGGCGCAAGTGTTCGGCTTGAAACAGGACGAAAAATACAAAGAATCCGAAGTGGAAAAAAAGCTGCGCGATCATGCCTGGTTCATGACCTTCGCCCCCGTCGACAATCCGCGCATCGCGGTCGCCGTAATTGTCGAGAACGGCGGTCACGGCGGCTCGACCGCCGCGCCGATCGCACGCAAACTGATGGACGCCTATCTGGTCCCCAAACCCGCCTCATGAAACTCGCCGACTTCACACGCTTCGGTTATGCCGACAACAATAGCGCCACCCGAAAATCGCTGGCGGTGCGTCTGCACATCGATGTGCCGCTGTTTGTCGGGCTGGCGGCGCTCACCGTGACCAGTCTGATCATTCTTTACAGCTCCAGCGGCCAAAGCGTCGACACCGTGATGCGGCAGTCGCTGCGCATCCTGCTGGCATTCAGCCTAATGTTGGCGTTGGCGCAGATTTCCCCGCAGCATCTGCAGCGCTGGTCGCCCTGGCTATATGCAAGCGGTCTGGTGATGCTGGTTCTGGTGCTGGGCATCGGCCACGTCGGCAAAGGCGCGCAACGCTGGCTCGACATCGGTTTTGTGCGTTTCCAGCCGTCCGAAATCATGAAACTGGGCGTGCCCATGATGCTGGCCTGGTACTTTGCGGAACATCCGATTCCACCACGCTTCTGGCGCTTGCTGCTGGCGGCGGCGCTGGTCGGCATCCCGGTCGCGCTGATCGCCAAACAACCGGATCTGGGCACCGCCATGTTAATCAGCATCGGCGGATTCCTGGTGCTGTTTTTCGCGGGCATGTCCTGGAAGCTGCTGGTGGGCATGGGGATCACCGGCGGCGCCCTGGCACCGATCGCCTGGTCGATGATGCACGATTATCAGCGGCAGCGAGTATTGACATTTATCAATCCGGAGACCGACCCGCTGGGGACCGGCTATCACATTATTCAGTCGACGATTGCGATCGGTTCCGGCGGAACCTACGGCAAGGGCTGGCTGAACGGCACGCAATCGCAGCTCGACTTCCTGCCCGAGCGTTCGACCGACTTTATTTTCGCCGCCTTCTCGGAAGAATTTGGCTTCATAGGCGGCTGCGTCTTGCTGGCGATTTACATGTTTGTCGTCGCCCGCTGCCTGTTCATTTCGGCGCAGGGGCAAGACACCTTCGCGCGTCTGCTGTCGGCGAGCCTGGCCGTGACTTTTTCCGGCTATGTGTTCATCAATACCGGCATGGTCACCGGATTATTGCCCGTGGTCGGCGTACCGCTCCCCTTGGTAAGCTATGGCGGTACCTCGATCGTTACACTGATGGCCGGTTTCGGCATCCTCATGTCCATCCATACGCATCGCAAGCTGTTGCCGACCTGACGCTATGGTTATGAACCCGGCCTCCCTCACCTGCGCGCTTGCACTCATTGCATTACTTGCCGCAGGCGGTGCCGAAGCGGCGTCCGGAAACAACGGCTTTAAAAAAGCCACGGTACGCAAGTTCGTCTCCGAAATGGTCGCCAAGTACGATCTGGACTCGGTGGAGCTTAACCGGCTGCTGCGGCACGCGCGCGCGCAGCCGAAAATTATCGCGGCCATGCGCCGGCCTGCGGAAGCCAAGCCCTGGCACCAATACCGGGAATTGTTTTTAACCCCGGAACGTACCCAGCAAGGCGCGGCATTCTGGACCCGCGCGCAACCCTGGCTCACCAAAGCTGAAAAGCAATACGGCGTCCCGGCGGAAATCATCATTGGAATCTTGGGTGTGGAAACCCAATACGGCCAGCATAAAGGCAAATTCAAGGTACTCGATGCGCTCACCACCCTCGCATTCAATTACCCGGAACGCGCGGAGTTTTTTCGCTCCGAGCTCGAGAATTTTATTCTGCTGGCGCACGAGGAACATCTCAATGCGCTGACGCTCACCGGTTCCTACGCGGGGGCGATCGGCATGCCGCAATTCATGCCCTCAAGTTATCGCCGCTTCGCGGTCGATTTCGACGGTGACGGTAAAAAAGACCTGACCGGCAATACGGCCGACACGATCGGCTCGGTGGCCAATTATTTCGCCAACCATGAATGGCGTCCCGGGCAAGCGGTCATCGCCGGCGCGAAAATCCAGGGCGATGCGTACCGCGGTTTGCTGGAGCAGGGCATCAAACCCCAAACCAGCTTGAGCAATTTTGCCGGGTATGGCGTGACTATCACGGACGCTCCGCTGCCGCCCGCCACCGAGTTGGGCGCGCTGATCGAGCTTGAAACAACCCAGGGTCCCGAATACTGGGTCGGGCTGCAAAACTTTTATGTCATTACCCGCTACAACCATAGCCCGCTGTACGCCATGGCGGTGTATCGGCTTGCCCAGGAAATCCGCGCGCAACATGAGGCGAACGCGGTGAAGAACTGATAGCGGTGCTTCCATTTCCAATCCAAAGCAGGTTCAGACGTCCTATCGCAATAAATGTTGTATCAAGCCAAGGCGCAACGGATTATTTTGAATTGAGCATGAAATCGCACAGCGCACGCGTCCTGTTAATTACAACTCTTCTGAGCGGATGCAGCGGCCTCCCGGAGAAGGACAGTGCGCCGCCGCAACCTGCGGACACAAGCACCGTCCCGGACGCGGTGCCACGTGCCGAACCATTAAGCAAATACGGCAACCGTCCCAGTTATGAGGTCAACGGGATTACTTACCAGGTCTTGACCGATGCGAAGGGTTACAACGAACGCGGCATCGCCTCATGGTATGGCAGAAAATTTCACGGCAAGCGCACTTCCAGCGGCGAACCCTATGACATGTATGCCATGACTGCGGCACATCGTTCCTTACCGCTGCCGTGTTACGCGCGGGTTACCAATTTACAAAATGGTCGCAGCGTGGTGGTGAAAATCAATGATCGCGGTCCATTCCACGATAACCGGCTGATTGACTTGTCGTATGCCGCCGCCGTCAAGCTTGACATTACCGCCAGCGGCACCGGCATGGTGGAGGTGCGCGTGCTTGACCCACAGGAACCGGCAGCAGCGTCCACGCCGGCCGTTGCGCAAAGCGGCGAACCGCCGCGCTTGTACATGCAGCTGGGCGCGTTTGCTCAGATGGAAAACGCGCAGCGCCTGGCCGGCAAGTTAAAAGACCAAGGTTACCAGCCCATTATTTCGCCGACTCAAACCGGCAAAGAACTTTTGCACCGCGTGCGTCTTGGCCCGCTGCCATCCGTCGATTTCGCGGATGATTTGGCAAGCAAGCTGTTACGGCTGGGCTTTGCGCAACGGCAGGTGGTGGTGGAGTAGTGCGGCTTAATCTCGAATCCAGCCTGGTAATTTAATGAAGGCTCTCATTGCGCTTTTCACTGCGCTCAAACTCGGAAAAGTTTTCGTCACCGGCGGCACCATGCTGCTGTCGGTGTTTGCATACGCTTTCATTTTCGGTATTTGGTATGCGGTCGGCTTCGTGCTGCTGATCTTCGTACACGAGATGGGCCACTTCCTGGCCGCACGGCAAAAAGGGCTCAATGTCGGCGCGCCGGTGTTTATTCCCTTCGTCGGCGCCTGGATCAACCTCAAGGAATTACCGCACGACGCCGAGATGGAAGCCTACATCGGCCTAGCCGGACCCTTGGTCGGCACCCTCGGCGCGCTGGCCTGCTACTTCGTGGCACGCGCTTATGATAGCGATTTACTGCTGGCGCTCTCCTATGCCGGATTTTTTCTCAATCTGTTTAACCTGATTCCCTTGCATCCGTTTGACGGCGGACGCGTGACCGCAGTCATCTCGCCGCGCATGTGGCTGGCCGGAGTTCCAATCCTGATTGCGCTATTTATCTATCGACCCAGCCCCATGCTCATCATCATGGCGCTGCTGGCCGCACCGTCGGTGATGCAGGCGCTGCGCTACAACGCCAGCGCACCGGAAAACCAGAAGTACTACGGCATTCGCACTGAAACCAAAATCACCTATGCCGTCTACTACCTGATGCTGCTGGTATTCCTGGCGATCATGACCAGTGAAGTGCACGATATGCTGCAAGGGGTGCGGGCTTTGCATCCATAACTACACATGAAATCGCCATTGTGCCCTTTCGGACCTTGGGCCTCGATGCACGACATAGGCTGTTGAATCATCACTTATTGTATTGAGCCGACCCGCCTAGTTCCTGGAATCGACTTGTCTGATCATTCGAAATCAAAATGTTCCGGGCAAGTGTATTTGCGTCAGAGTGGGTCGTGCCGGCATCGGATACTCTTGATCGCCGAGCTTCGTTAATAACCTCGTCGTACTGCGTAATGCGGGCAACGGGCAGGCATTGTTGTCGAACCAATGCAGCGCCGTTGCCATGGAAACTTCTGCGGTATCGCCCTGCGGTTTGGTGATGTCGTCGCTCGCCGCACAAAATTCGCCGCTGAATGCAGCGTCAGGCAGTCCATCGAAATAATCACCTTCGTTGTCGCGGTTAACGTTTTTAAACGCAATGAGCCGCAAACGCACATCACAGCCGGTTTGATCGAATGGGAATTGACCCACCGGTTTGCCGTAAGTGGTAGCACCGACAATCGCAATGTTGGCATAGGGCTCAAGGATGTTGATGACAAGTTCGCTGGCCGAAGCAGTTCCACCGGTCGCGATGAACGCGATGTTAACACTGGGTACCGCGTCCGCGTCGTTGGAAAATAATATGGTGCGCTGATCATTGGTATGGCGGCTGTTATATCGCGAGCTGTACATGGGTTGCCCGCCACGACCCGAAGATAATAATCCCGCCAGGGTTTCAGCAACGGAAACCAGGCCGCCGCCGTTGTAGCGTAGATCAATGATGATGTCCGTAACATTTGCGGCCTGAAAAGCGCGGAATGCAGCATGCAGGGGCGCTTCCGCGGGGGAAATAAAGGAGCGTAGGTTGACATATCCAATCGGTGTCAGTCCGGTTCGTTCGATGATCTTGTATTCCGGCACCGGATCAATCGAGTAAGGCCGTTTGACAAGTGTGCGGTCCACGGTAGTTTTGGCCTGTGTAAGGACTTGCAGCGTCTTCTGAATGCCTGCTTGCGCTGGACCAAAAGCATTAGACAGTTCATTTGCCGCAACCAGGGAGGCGACAGTGACCATATTGGCTGCGTCGGTTCCTATCGCTAAGATTTCATCGCCACGCGAAAATCCGGCTTCCGCCGCGGCTGAACCGGCAAATACTTGCGTGACATACAAATGGTCGATTTCACGCAACCCGGTACCTATACCGAATCCGATTGATGTGCCTTCCTGAAAAAACTGTTGCTCTGCGGCGGGTGTGGTCAGATAACTGAAGTGGCGATCTTTCTTCTGCGCACGTGCGGTGGCGGTGAGCACGTCGAGCAAGTCCGCTGCGCTGGCGTAGCGCGATACATCCACGCTCGCTGGCAGTAAATCGAGAAACAGATATGCGTCGCGTGCGACGTTAAGTACAAAATTCTTTTCGGTGGCCGCGGAACATTCAGCCGCCGATGAGTTGCTACCACTACATCCTGAGATTGCGGCAACGCTCAGCGCCAATAGAATCCAGAATTTCATGACAACCTGCCACACGCATCAGTAATATATCGCGTTAAGATACCATCGGAAACCATTACACAGAACGCACGGGTGAGTAGGCTTTATTAATATCTCGATAAATCAACTTCCGATAACGTACTCGTTGCATTGCTTGCCGCAAGCAAGAATTACCCAACCGGCCGAAGCGCCAGGTTGAATAAATATAACAACTTCACTAGCCTTTCCCGTCAGTCCCCACTTAACCACACCATCATAAAGAGAGCATCCCATGCGCAAAATCTTATCCTTTGCCGTTCCTGCATTTTTATTTAGCTGCACTATCGCCGCCGCTTCGGACGACAGCGATTGCAGCAACCTGCCTTCGCATAACGAGCTTCGCAAAGTATTGCGTCAGGTCGTGACCGCAGGTGGTAACGACGGTTTTGGTTTTAATATGTGGGCCACCACGGTGAATCGCGACGGCGTGGTGTGTGCGGTGGCGTTTTCCGGCACCGAACGTGGCGATCAATGGCCGGGCAGCCGCGTGATCTCCGCGCAAAAAGCCAATACCGCGAATGCCTTCAGCTTGCCTGGCTTTGCCTTGTCGACGGCTAATTTATTCTCCGCCGTGCAACCCGGGAATTCTCTTTACGGCCTGCAACACAGCAACCCGGTTGATCCTGCGGTCGCCTATGGCGGCAATTCAACTCACTACGGTCAGCCAAATGATTTCATGACCGGCAAAAAAATCGGCGGCGTAAATGTCTTTGGCGGCGGTCTGGCGCTGTATAACAAGAACGGAAAACTGGTCGGCGCACTTGGCACCAGCGGCGACAGCGCCTGCGCCGATCATATTATCGCGTGGAAAATGCGCCACGCCTTTAACCTGGACGCCGTACCCGCCGGTCCCGCCGGTGCGGGTTTCGACAATATTATCCATGACGTTACTCAAGACCCGGTCACCGGCCATACTGTCAGCGCGGGCGGCTTTGGCCATCCGGCATGCTCCGCCGCCGCGACGGGCATTGCCAACCAGTTGCCCGTAACGCATCCCGTGGGCGCAAATTAGGCGGCGCTAGCTTTTGTTAGTGGACGGATGGGGTATATTTACCTCATTCGTCCCAGAATTTGTTCTGTTCTCGCATCGTAAATTGTAACAACATCGCTAAACCCATGAACTCGCCACCCCCGCCAAAAGGTCGTGCCGCACCGGGTAATGCGGAGGGACGCTTCTCCGCCTGGCAACGCGATGCGTTCGACGACGGCTGGGACACTGCCGATGAAGCCGTGCCGCCGTTGCGCACCAGCGTGTCGATCGACACGGCGCGCACTGTGATCACGTACAACACCTCGCCGGATATCTCATTTGATCGTTCCATCAATCCGTATCGCGGTTGCGAACATGGCTGCATCTATTGTTTTGCGCGGCCTTCACACAGCTATCTGGGCTTGTCGCCGGGTCTGGATTTCGAAAGCCGTTTGTTTTACAAGCCGGATGCGCCGCAGCGTTTGATCGAGGAATTGCGCGCACCCGGCTACCAGGCGCAACCGCTGGCACTGGGCATTAATACCGATGCGTATCAACCCATCGAACGCAAGCTCGGCCTCACGCGCGGCCTGCTGGAGATACTGGCGGAATATCGCCATCCTGTGAGCCTCATTACCAAATCCGCATTGATTGAACGCGATCTCGACATTTTGCAGCCGATGGCGCGCATGGGGCTGGTCAACGTTGCGCTGTCGATTACGACCTTGGATCACGCGCTGGCGCGCCGCATGGAACCGCGCGCGGCCGCACCCAGGCGGCGCCTCGAAACCATAAGCGCGCTGCATGAGGCGGGTGTTCCGGTGGGCGTGATGGCGGCACCGGTCATCCCCGTGCTGACCGATCCAGAACTTGAAGGCATTCTCGATGCCGCGCGCAGTGCTGGGGCACAGTATGCCGGTTACGTCATGGTGCGCTTGCCGCATGAGTTGCGAGACTTGTTTACGGACTGGTTACACGAACATGTTCCGCTCAAAGCGGGGCACGTGCTCAACCGGGTGCGCGAGGTGCGCGGCGGCCAGCTTAACGATCCCAACTTCGGTACACGCATGAGTGGGCAGGGCGAATATGCGCGCTTGATCGCCCGCCGCTTCGAGCTCGCACATAAACGCCTGCAATTCAACTCTTGGCCGGAACTCTGCTCGGATCGTTTTCGAGTTCCCGTACGTTCCGGCGATCAATTGGACTTGTTCGGTCCTTAACCTGCGGGCCGATAGATAGTTTCTCAAGATCGTAGAGAGGGGCCGTGTTTTGTGTTTAAATCTCCAACTTCTTAAACACGCATTAAGAGGAGGGAGATTATGTTTTTTAAACCACAGTACAAACTATGGACTTTAGCGGGAGTCATGAGCGCCTTATTGCTCGCACCTGTAGCGAATGCTTATCACGAAAATGACAATTCCGAGGAGGAAAGCAATCACCATGGTGATGTCGCCTGTCCGGTCAATTATCTGAACGGTGTACCTTTAGATGTCGAGTTTGGGGTCGGTTCGGAAGCGATCACGCATTGCCTGGTGAAACGTCATGGCGCGAAGATTGTGGTGGAAGTGGATTCAGCTTTTCCACTCGATGTTAATGGCCTCGTCAACAAGAGCAAGGCGACATTCTTGACCAACCTGGACAAAATGATCGACAACTACGAAGTCGTCAACGG
>CAZHHW010000078.1:14474-16421 GCA_964532385.1 uncultured Gammaproteobacteria bacterium
GGGTCTTTTGTTCTACCCACACCTGCAGTAAGCCCCGCATTACGTTCTCCGCATGTGTCTAATTTCAGTACTCTCCGCTAGACAGAAACATGCGCTCCACGGCGTCTACAATGCGTTAAGATAATCCTCAATACTCTCCGGCTTCGCTGTGACGCCATGAAAACCAATTCTCACATCTATTTCTTTCTGATCGCCTGTTGTTTTGGCCGTGTCTACGCCGCCGAGGCCTTGCCGGGCATCGATGCCAGGAATTTTTTTCTGCTGGATTTCGACAGCGGCCGCGCTTTGGCCGAAAAAGATCCCGATGCACATGTCGATCCGGCGAGCCTCACCAAGATCATGACGGCGTACATCGTCGACAGCAGCATTCAGGCCGGCAAACTTAAGCGCGACACCAAGGTCACGATCAGCGACTATGCCTGGCGCATAGGCGGGACGCGTATGTTTGCGCGCGCGGGTGCGCAAGTCAGTGTCGAAGAGCTACTCAAAAGCGTGATTGTGCAGTCGGGCAATGATGCGGCCGTGGCCTTGGCCGAACACATTGGCGGCAGTGAAATCGCTTTTGCGGCGCTCATGAACCAATACGCGCAGCGCCTGGGCATGACACAAAGCCATTTCACCAACAGCACCGGGCTGCCCGATCCCAACCACTACACGACGGCGCGCGATCTGGCGGCGCTCGCGCGCGCCGCGATCCGCGATTTTCCGGAAAGCTACACATGGTACGCGGCCAAGGAATACACCTACAACGGCTTCACGCAGTACAACCGCAACAAATTGTTGTGGACTGACCCGTCAGTCGACGGGTTGAAAACCGGTTACACCGACAGCGCGGGTTATGGGCTGGTCGCGTCGGCGAAAAAAAACGGCATGCGCCTGATCTCGGTGGTGTTGGGCAGCAACAGCGAAAATATTCGCGCCGACGAAAGCCTGCGCCTGCTGAATTACGGCTTCAGCGGTTTTGAAACCCATCGCCTGTATGTGGGACAACAAGCGCTGACCGAAGCGGTGATCTGGAAGGGCGAGAAAAAGAAATTATCGCTTGGTTTGATCAGCGACCTGTACATCACCATCCCGCGCGGACAATACAAAAACCTGAATGCCCTGGTCGATTTGCGCAAACGCATTTTGGCGCCCGCGGACAAGGGCGAGGCATTCGGCAGTGTTACTGTCAAGCTTGGGGACCAGGTTTATGCCGAACAAACCCTGGTGTCGCTCGAACCTGTGGCGCCGGGCGGATTTATGAATAATGTCGTCGACGGCATGAAGTTATTTTTTGAATAGCCGCCGCGCCGCCTTGCATCGACATGAGCATCGTTTACCTTAACGGAAAATATTTGCCCGATGATCAGGCGCTGGTCAGCGTGCTGGACCGTGGATTTGTGTTTGGCGACGGCGTTTACGAAGTCATCCCGGTGTACTGGGACCAACCCTTCCGCCTCGCGCAGCATCTTGCGCGTCTGAACAGCAATCTGACCGCAATCCGCATGCGCGATCCGCTGGATGCGGCACAGTGGGACGAACTGCTGGCCAACCTGATTCGCTTTAATCCCAGCAGCGGCGACCAATCGGTGTATGTGCAGATCACACGCGGCCCGGCGCGGCGCGATCATGCCATTCCGCAACACATCCGGTCGACTTTGTTTGCAATGTGCAACCCCATCACGCCACCCGACAGCGCCCTGCTGACGCACGGGGTGAATGTGGTGACGTGTGAAGACATCCGCTGGAAATATTGCCACATCAAAGCCATTACACTCCTGCCAAACGTTCTATTACGCGCCGATGCCGCCGAGCAGGGCGCCGCCGATGCGATTTTACTGCGTGACGGGCTGGTGACCGAAGGTACTGCAAGCAACGTGTTCGTATGGCAGGGCGGCACGTTGATCACACCGCCCAAAAGCAGTTACTTGCTGCCCGGAATCACACGCGACCTGGTGCTGGAAA
>CAZHHW010000079.1:0-16173 GCA_964532385.1 uncultured Gammaproteobacteria bacterium
AAGAAGTGGCCGCGAAGCGCAAGTAGTGTTTTGTTCGGTATTTTCTCCCCTCCTCGAAAATGCGGAAGGGAGTCGATACGAAATTTTCCTGCTTCACCGGCTACTGCATCCCACATGGCACTTTCCGAATTCCAACTGATTTCGAATTACTTCACACGCCAGTCCGTGACGCGGGCCGATGTCGCGCTGGGTATCGGCGATGACGCGGCGCTAGTACGCGTACCCGCTGGTCAATGTCTGGCCGTATCGATTGATACTTTGGTCGAAGGCGTGCATTTTCTGTCGGATATCGACCCGGATGACTTAGGTTATCGCGCGCTGGCGGTTAACTTAAGCGACCTGGCGGCCATGGGCGCACAACCGGCCTGGGCAACCCTCGCGCTTACGCTGCCACGTATTGATGAAAACTGGCTGGGGCAATTCAGTGCCGGTTTTTTTGCATTGGCGCAACAACACAATGTGCAATTGGTGGGAGGCAATACCACGCATGGACCGCTGAGTATCAGCGTGCAGGTGCATGGATTTGTGCCGGAGGCGCAGGCCTTGCGGCGCAGTGGTGCGCAAGCGGGCGATTTGATTTTTGTCACCGGCACGCTGGGCGATGCCGCAATTGGATTACACCTGGCTTCGCACCCGCACACCGTAGGCGCACAACACGCCCAATATGCGGCGCAACGCTGGTTGCGCCCGACGCCGCGCGTGGCGGAAGGTTTAGCCTTGCGCGAGGTGGCGAGTGCCTGTATTGACATTTCAGATGGCTTGCTCGCCGACTTGGGGCACATTTGCGCCGCCAGCCGCACCGGCGCGCTCATTGCGGTGGAACAGACTCCGGTATCGCAGTTATTTCGAGCGGCAGGCAACGGCGACTGGAATCTGCCGCTGTGCGCGGGCGACGATTACGAATTGTGTTTCACTGCCGCTCCACAACGGCGTGCGCAGATTGAAGAAATATTCCGCGCTTTTGCATGCGGCGCCACCTGCATCGGGGCCATCGAAACCGCACCCGGAGTGCGCTGTGTCATGCAGGATGGCCGCCCATTTACTCCTGAACAACGCGGTTACGATCACTTCCGGAACGTCACTCCATGAGCGCGCGCGTGCCAATGGACTGGCGCAATCCAGTGCATCTGCTGGCCAGTGGTTTTGGCAGCGGTTTGGCGCCGCGCGCGCCCGGCACCTTTGGAACCTTAGCAGCCATCCCCATTGTGTTGCTGCTGCAATCCTTGTCCGTGTGGCTATATGCCGGCGTGACCTTGCTGGTGCTGGGCGCGGGAATATTTATTTGCGGACGGGCGGCACGCGACTGGGGCGTGCGTGATCACCCCGCGATCGTCTGGGATGAAATAGCGGGTTTGCTGGTGACCCTAAGCGTGGCGCCGCACGGGGCGATTTGGCTGCTTGCCGGCTTCGTGTTGTTTCGCCTGTTCGATATCGTGAAACCCTGGCCGATAAGCAGCGTGGACCGACATGTGCATGGGGGCCTGGGGATCATGTTGGACGATGTGCTTGCCGGAATCTGCGCTGGTTTTATTTTGTATCTGGGCGCGCGCTGGCTGAGTTGATAAAATGCGTGCCTGTGCGATCCAAAAAATAGCCACTTGATTTTCGAAGCGCAAAATTTTTAAATGCCGCGACGTTTTTGTTACGCCGCACAGATTCAAATATCGACCGATCAGAAGAGGGAGCCTGTTATGCCAAACGTTATTCCTGCTGGGTCCGCGCGACGCATGAGCGAACAGGTGTTTGCTTGTAACGTGCAAGACACGTGGCTTGCACGCGGCGTTACGGCCGGTCGCCGCGATTTGGAAGATGTAGACGAATTGGACATCGAAGAAATAGAAGAAATTGACGACCTCGATGATGTCGACGATATCGATGACGAGATTCTGGAAGACATCGACGACATCGAAGATGAAGAAGACGAGGACGATGAAGAGGATGAACTCGACGAAATCCAAGATATCGACGATGACGAAGACGACGACGATGACTACCTGGATGATGACGAGGACATCGAGGACGACGACGAAGAAGAAGACAAAATTTAATTCCCGGCGTGTGAGGTGGCGAATACCTCACGCGCCAGTATTCCCCATGAATTACCCCTCACGCATTTCTGCAAGTTGGCTGAAGATGCGTGACTCCGGCACGCCGCGAGCTGCTAACGCGCGCCGTGCATAGTCAAGTACCGCGCCGGGCGCGGACAGGTAAACATCGAAATCATGCAGGTTTTCCACGTGATTGAGCGCCTGCGCTAAGACCGCTTGTCCCGCGCCATCATCGATGAGCGGCGCGTAGTGTACATTGTCCAATGCATCCACGAGCGCGCGGCAGTAATTGTGCAAGTAATGGCCGTGCTGCGCCGCCAGCCACAGCACATGCACCGGTTGTTCGCGTTCCAGTGCCAGGGTATGTTCCAGCAAGCTTTTGATCGGGGCAAAGCCGTCGCCATAGGCGATAAACAAGGTCGGTCGGCCGCTGTGTTCTTCGAAAACGAAATTGCCGAAAGGGCCGTGCAGTTTCACATTGTCGTTGCCGCCGAGTTTGCGCACGCGGGAAAATAACTCGAGATCGCGCGCCGGAATGTGAAATTGCAGGTTCAAACTGTCGCAGGGACAACTGGCGATCGGCAAGCGGCGCGTGATGCCCATGCCAAAGTCAAGCTGCGCGCCTTGTCCGGCCAGGAAACGCAACGTAGTGGAGCGCGGCGTGCGCAGGTGCAACAGGAGCATGCCGGGCGTTAAGGTTTCCAGCTTGCGCACCCGCAAATCGATATTTTGCAGTGGAATATCGGCGGAACCCTCCGCCTCGCTGACTTCCAGCACCGTGTCCGTGGTTGCGCTGTTGCAGCACAGCAGCACGGTGTTTTGCGCGCGTTGTGCTTCACTCAAAGGGAAGTCGCTGTAATTGATTTTGCTAACGCTACCCGCGGCCACACGCGCAAGACATTTCCCGCAGGTGCCCGAGGTGCAGCCATAATTCAATGCCGCGCCGGAACGCAGTGCGGCCTCCAGAACCGATTCGCCGGGCCGTTGCTCAAATTCGCGTTGATTGGGCAGCAGACGGATTTTCACGCTCACGCCTTAAGTGATGTCATGGTTTATGTTATCGATCCGCGCGCAATAAATCTCAACTTGCGCTCTAGCTCCTGCCGCGAGCGTTTCACGAGGGTCAGTAAATCGCAAACTTGTGTTGTCACGAATTGCGGCTAAGCTTGCCTTTCAAAACTTATCGCTATGCGTCCTGGTGCGAGCATGAATCCGAAGCCTTGTTTTAGGATTGAGCATAGCTATTTTGTCTTTGTCTGCGCATGTATTCTGTTATGGACCTGCGTGCGGATCGCCTCGGCCGGTCAGCTCAGCGCAACCAACGAACCCGTATTGGTGCTCAATGACACCAATGAATCACCCTTCACCACGGCGGCGGGCGATGGTTTTCTGGACATTATCTGCAAGGAAGTATTTCGCCGCGCCGGGTTACATCTGAAGTTAATCAAACTGCCGGCCGAACGCGCCCTGATCAACGCCAATGCCGGTGTCGAGGACGGCGATTTAACCCGCATTGCCGGCCTGGAAAAGGATTATCCAAACCTGCGGCGGGTGCCGGAGAAACTTATTGATTGGACATTCGTGGCCTTCACACGTCAAAACAAACCGGCCGAAGCCAGTTGGACGGCGCTGGAAATTTTCGCCGTAGGGCATATCAAAGGCTGGAAAATTTTTGAAAAAAGCCTTCGGCCCCTGACTCATATCACCACCGCCGATACTCCGGCTCAGTTATTCACCCTGCTGGAAAAAAATCGCATCGAGATTGCTTTATATGAACGCTGGATGGGTTATGCCTTGAGCAAACAGATGCAAATCCCAGAAATTCATGTCATCGAACCGCCCCTCGCCGTACGCGAAATGTTCATTTATCTTCACCAGCGGCATGCCGATAAGATACCTGCGATCACGGCGGCATTGCGCGCCGTTAAGGCCGAGGGCATGTACACGCGGATATGCCGTGAAAAGCTTGTTCCATTGGCAGCACCTCTTTCGCAATGTGAAATTCCATAAGAATGTAGGCAGCGCACGGCCACGGTCATCCTATGGTTACTTGGTTAGAAAGATTTTCTCCGCTGGGGCGGCGCGTGGTGACTGCCACGGTGGCTTTCAGCACGTGCGTCGCATTGCTGGCCACGGGGCTGCAACTGTACATCGACTACCGCAATGATTTACAGAATATCGAATCCACCTTCGATCAGGTTGATCAAAGTTACCTGCCCAGCATCGCCAATGCATTGTGGGCCACCAATCACCACGAGCTCCAGATTGCCATTAATGGTTTGATACGGCTGCCCGATGTGCGGCAGGTGACAGTTACTGAAAATGGCAAGACCTGGGCCCAGGCGGGGCACATTCAAACGCATCATGTGCAGACGCGCGAATACCCGCTGACCTACACCCATCGCGGCCAGATCCTGACCATCGGGACCATGACGATGGTGATGGATTTGCAGGGCGTGTATCAGCGTCTGATCAATAAATTCTGGGTGATTTTAATTACGAACGGCATCAAGACCTTCGTGGTTGCCGGGTTTATGTTGTGGCTGTTTCATTCAATGGTCACGCGCCACTTGCATCGCATCGCGGCGTTTGCATCGCGGCTGGATGCTCAGAATCTGCAAGAACGTCTTGATCTGGCACGTCGCCCGAATCAGGGCGACCCCGATGAATTTGATCGTGTGCTGGACGGTCTGGGCCGCATGCAGGCTACCCTGTCGTCTTCATTGGATGCGCTGCGGGACAGCGAGGCGCGCTTTCGGGTGATGTTCGAGCAGGCCGCGGTGGGCGTCGCGCAAATCCAGTCCGACAGCGGAAAATTCCTGCGCGTAAATCAGAAATTTTCCGAAATTACCGGCTACACGCCTGACGAATTACGGCAAATGGAAAAGCAGTCGATTACCTATACCGACGACGTGCAGCTTGATCTTGAGCAGCTAAAATTGCTTAAAGCAGGATCGATCCGCGAATACTCGGTGGAACAACGTTACCGGCACAAGCAGGGTTCGCTGGTTTGGGTGCATTCGACAGTGTCGCCCATCGTGCGGGCCGACGCCCCCCTGCAATACCATATCGTCGTCGTGCAGGACATTACCCCGCGCAAACATGCCGAAATGGAAATACGTCAACTCAACGCCGCGTTGGAACAGCGTGTTAATGAACGCACCGCGCAGCTGATTGCGATGAATCAGGAAGTAGAAGCATTCAGTTACTCCGTTTCGCATGATTTACGCGCTCCGCTGCGCAGCATTAACGGCTTTTGCCAGGTATTGGCAGAAGATTACAGCCAGAGTTTGGATGAAACAGGACAAGCGCATCTGGCCCGCATAAACGCAGCGGCGCAACGCATGAGCAGCATGATTGACGATCTTCTGCGGCTTTCGCTGATCGGGCGGACCGATATGGTTTACCGGCGGATTGATCTTTCCACGCTGGCTGAAGAAATCGTGGGCGGGCTGCGCGAACACGCCGAGGCGCGCAATGTGACATTTAGCGTGCAGCCCGGGCTCGATGTTTATGGAGACCCTTCGCTGCTGCGTATTTTGCTGGAAAACCTTCTGGGCAATGCCGTGAAGTATTCAAGCAAGGTGGCACAGCCGAATATTGAATTGGGATGTGTGCAGCAAAACGGCCGCAATGTTTATTATGTGCGCGACAATGGCGCAGGTTTTGATATGGCCTATGCCGGCAAATTATTCGGCGCATTTCAGCGTTTGCACCGGGCCGAGGATTATCCGGGGACCGGTGTTGGCCTTGCTACGGTTAAACGTATTATCAACTGCCATGGCGGCGAAGTTTGGGCGGAAAGCCGTGTAGGTAAAGGCGCGGTATTTTATTTCACTTTCGAAGCATCCGAGTGCGGGAACAATGAGAAATTACGCCTCGCGGTCTAGTGAGGCGCATTGTGCTTTTCCGCACAGTGTAAATTTTATATTACCCGGCAAATATGGATGTACGCATGCGTAATAAGACTACTCTGCGGGCCAAACCTAACCTCAATTATGAGGCTGCGGATTATTTGTTTTTCTCAGGCACCTATGTCGGTCACGAAAATTTTTCAGAAATAAGCGCAATTTGTTACCTTGGCGCGTGCCAAGGAATTCTCCGCACCGCTTTCCGGTTATCGTCATGAGCGCACTGTTGCATGTCCTGATCGTCGAGGATTCCGAAGACGATGCGCTGCTGATCATTCGCGAGCTGCGCAAAGGTGGTCTGGTGCTCGATTATCGGCGGGTCGATTCGCCGGAAGCATTGCAAGCCGCCCTCGACGACGCCCCATGGGATATCGTCATCACTGATCATAACCTGCCGGGTTTTGGCTCCGAAGCCGCGATCATGCAAGTGCGGCAGGCCGGTTATGATCTGCCGATCATCATTGTTTCCGGCAGTATCGGCGAGGATGTCGCCGTGGCGGCCATGAAAAGCGGCGCTCACGACTACATCATGAAAAATAATTTGTCACGCTTGGCTCCGGCGGTCGAACGTGAATTACGTGAAGCCAAAAACCGCCATCAGCATCGCGATGCGCAGGAAAAAATCCAGTACCTCGCATACCACGATGCATTGACCGGGCTATGCAATCGCGCTGAATTCGAGCGGCGGTTGGTGAATGCATTGAAAAGCGCGCGGGTCGACAACCAACATGCGCTGTTTTATCTGGACCTGGATCAATTCAAGATCGTTAACGACACCTGCGGTCATGTCGCCGGCGACGAGCTCCTCAAGCAGATTGCACTGATGTTGAAGGGACCGGTACGCGGCAGAGATACCCTGGCGCGGCTGGGCGGCGACGAGTTCGGCGTGCTGCTGGAGCATTGCTCGCTTGAGCATGCGATGGAAGTGGGCGAACGCATGCTGAATCTGGTCAAGGAATTCCGCTTTGCGTGGATGGACAAGACCTTCACCATCGGCGCCAGCATCGGTCTGGTGATGCTGGACAGCGCCGGCCAGACCCACACTGAGTTATTGCGCACGGCCGATATGGCCTGTTATGCCGCCAAGGACAAGGGAAGGGGCCGGGTACAGGTCTATTGTGCGGACGATGTCGAGCTGGTACAGCGGCGTGGTGAAATGGAGTGGGTGTCGCAGCTCAACACGGCTTTGCACGATGATTTGTTCGTGCTGCATGTGCAGCGCATTTTTGCATTGGGCGACAATGTAGCCGGGCCTTCATGCGAATTTCTGCTGCGACTGAAGGATCGCAGCGGCAATCTGATACTACCTGGCGCTTTTATTCCGGCGGCCGAACGTTACAACCTGATGCCGAAGCTGGATCGCTGGGTATTGACACATGCCTTCGAATATCTGGCGCAGCACTTTGCCACGCCGCGTGCCAAGGCGGAGAATATTTATTTCATCAATATTTCCGGTGCGACGTTGGGTGATGGCGGCTATTTGAAATTCGTAAAAGATGCCTTGGTGCGTAACAGCATTCCCCCGCATGCGATTTGTTTTGAGATCACCGAAACCGCGGCCATCGGCAACTTGACGATCGCGCTGTCCTTTATCCAGAGTGTCCGCTCCCTGGGTTGTAAAGTCGCTCTGGACGATTTCGGCGCCGGCTTGAGTTCGTTTTCTTATCTGAAAACGCTGGCCGCGGATTATCTGAAAATCGACGGCTCGTTCGTGCGCGATATGCTGGTCGATCCGATGGACGCCGCCATTGTGCGCGCCATTAACAGCATCGGTCACGTGGCGGGCATGAAGACCATTGCGGAGTTTGTCGAAGACGTGGATATAAAAGTCGAGCTTGCCCGCATCGGTGTGGACTACGCTCAAGGCTATGCGCTGCATCGGCCGGAGCCGGTGGATGACACCTATATTTTATAACTGCTTACCGGGTACGACTGCATTCCAAGGCACTAGCGGCTTCCAAATACTTTCCATGCATACGCGCACTGTTCGTTGTCCGGCAGTTGCGTAACGCATTCAAAGAGCGTCTTTTGCGCGTCCTGCCGGTTACCGGCAAACAAGTAGTCATTCGACCAGTTGCCATAAACGGCGGCGAGATTGTGTGCGCACACACTTTCGTTGCGGCATGCCTCCATGTGTTTGCTGACCGCCTTGATTGCGCCGACATAGTTTTTCGTTGTCATCAGCGTTAGCATCTGGTCATTGAGTACGTTCAGGAAGTTCTGGCGTAATGCTTTGCTGTCTTCCCATTTCGGGTCCACCAACGGCAATGCGTCATCGACAAGCGAAGCAGCTTCCTGGCTTCGGCCGACCACCTGCAATGCATCCGCAAAGGCACTTTCGACCCAGCGCGCCGCGCGCACAGTTTCCGCGTCCGCTGCGAATTTCGATATTACATTCTCAAGCTCAGGCTCCATCGCATCAAACATTTTCGCCAGGGTACGATGCGCCTTTTGCTTGTAGAGTGCGTGTGTTTCCATTGCATAAATGTGCATGCGCGCCCGTTGTACCTCCGTGCTGTCGGGATCAACCAGCGCCGCCATTTCTGCGAGTCGTCCACGATCTTCGGCGGTGGTGTCCGGCTGAATCGCTTGATTGATCATCCCCATCGCTATGAAACGGTAGGGCTCCAGAATTTTCCTCTGCCGATAATCCTCGATCGTGATCGGACGGAGTCCACGGCGAGTGGTCCATTGCGCGGCGGCTTCTTTGTAGAAGCGTTCATCGTGTACGACATCGAAGCCGTTGCTTGACGTGGTCTCGACTTCAATGATTTTTCCTCCGCGCGCGCCAAACTCGACGAACGCGTGGGTTGGGACCAGCACGCCGCGCGCCGGTAAGTTGAATGCGCGCGCAAGCACTACGAACAGCATTGCGGAACTGATGCAGTTGTAGCGGCCACTGTCAAAAATTCCCGTGACGCGGCTTTGTTCCAGTTTGTAACTGCCAAGCTCGCCCTTTTCGCCGTTGAAAAAGACTTCATGCATCGAACGGTAAAGCAGATAGCCGCGTTCCAGGTCATTTGCAGCCGTGACAACATCGGGTTTCAATTTCGTGATGAATTTATCAACGCGCTGTTGCATCGCGCGCAGCTCATCTGCGCTGCGATGATCGCCTGAAGCCAGCAGCGCAAGTTCCAGAAGCGCCTGTGCGTCACCCGTCTTCGCTTGCTTGATACGGTTATAAAAGGGGGCTGAGCTTGAGTTCAGGGGCCACCATGTGTGGAACTCGCCGCTGCCGTACTGCGGCCTGAGTATGGAGGGGTCGTCGTGACTGTCGCGCTGGCTGGCGGGTGTCCAATGGCGTACCGAGGTGCCGCCGCACGCGGCAAGTATGAGCATCAGTACAAACGTTGCTATGCGTATGACGAGGCGGTGGCGGCTAGCGTGTAAGATGTATCGTGCAGTCATAGTCATGTTCATAAAAAATTGCACAGGCAATGATTTGCATACTCTCCCATTGATCTACACGTGGCCCCACCTTTATTGAAGTGCCGCCGCGCGGGCGCGTTCGATACGATTCTGCGTAAGCGGGTGCGTGGACAGAAAACTAATCGGTTCGTTCTCGATTGCATTCTGCTTGGATCGGGACATGCGTATCATGATGTCGGCAAACTTGTCCGGTGAGATGTTGTGCTGTCTGAGCAATGTGAATGCGAATTCATCCGCTTCCGATTCGAATTCGCGCGAATACTGAGTTTGAGCCAGCACGGCCGGCACGGCCGCCACCCCGAGCGTGGCCGCGTCCCCGGTCACGGTTGCGGCCGCGAGTGCGACCACCGAATTTTGCAGCGCGAGGCGCAGGGTGTGGCGGCGCTCGACATGCCCGATTTCATGTGCCAGCACGGCCAGCAGCTCGTCACGTGATTCAGCTAAATTGACCAGTGCATCCGTGATCACAATGGTCCCGCCGGGCAGGGCGAAAGCGTTAGCACCGAATGGCGGAGCATTGCGAAATTCAAGCCGATAATGCGGTGCCTGGGCCAGACCTTGATACAAAGCAGTGAAGCGGTCGCGCAGTAACGTCTGCGTATCCTTCTCCAGCTTGGTGGGCCGCAACCATTGGTTTTGCTCCATCCATACCAGCCCCTTTTCACCAATAGCGCGCTCGATTTCTATCGGAATGTGGGTCGTGATATATTCTGCCGCTTTAGGCAGGCCGTAAAAATAACCCAGCAATAGAATAGCTATCACCACACCGATGCCAAGTAGGGCGACGGCGACATTGGCTTCAAGCCATGCAAGCCATCCCTCGGCCGACTCTTGTGCAAAGCGGTCGAGGATAATGCTATCGGCACATTGAAACTGCCCGCCGTCTGGAAAGTTGATAGAGCGATTCGATTTAGCAATGCGTGGGGATACACGCAGGCCGGGTAACGGATAATGGTGCGGGTTTTCCAATCCGGTCAACATCACCTCCGACGTCGAAATGTTTAACCTCGCAGTAACTCCAATCGGCTGGCGCCCATCGTAGTAAATGCCATCGAGACTGGTTTGCGAAGTCGTCATAATGAAAAATCCAGATCGAAAATTTCGCTCACTTCGGCGCCAGCCGCACCCACCGCGCTTGCTTCACTGCCGCTGAAGTCGCTCCATTCTCCTTGCATCTGTCCGCGCAGGCATTGAGCCCGATAGTGAAAACTACGCACCACGGCCCAAGGAATCAGCAGGCCGAGCGACAACACGATGGCGACTCCGTTCGAGATGTATAAGCCCGCCAGACGGCGGGCGCCGAGCTTTGACTGAAATCGCAGCGCGCCAAGTCGCGTGTTGTTCCATATTAAATTGCCGGTGCGCGCCTGAATGTATGAATAGACAATAACGTACCCCAAATAGGACGGTAGCGTAGCGAGAAGCGCGATCACATTACCCGGTCCTAGATGCATACTCTTCATGATCGCAAATGAAGCGCCGCCTGTAATGATCGCCACGGCGATTCCGAGCGGGATGGTCTTAAGATAAATAAAGTAAAAATCTCCACCGGTAATTTTCAGTTCACCACGGGCACCGCCGAAACGGGTATGGCCGACAAGAAATCGTTTTACTCGCGCAATCCAGAACGGGGCATAAAAGGCGAAGACGAAGCCGGCGATGATCAGAAGGTATGGCTTCTGCCAAAGCCACATGATGAATCCACCGACGAGAATGAGCGGGATGAGTCCCCACACGTAGAGGGTGCCGACGGCATCCCAGTAGGTGCCATTGAAGTTGAATCGCATGTTACGGAACGCAGAGTAGCGGGCGTTAAACGCAGCCGAGCGCACCAGCACCCACGGTGCAAGTATGAAGGCAAGGATGATAACCGCGGGCATCAGGGTTACGAAAAAATAACTGCTCAGATACCAAAGCAGAAACAAAGCCACCGCGACGAGCCGCCCCTTGAGGATCGGAAGCGGCTGGCCCAGGTACTGGAATGGACTGTTGTCGAGCAAGGTTTGGGAATAGAAATAACGTTTTTTACGCACCTTCGCCCAGGCGGAAAAAATTCCCAGCGTCAGCAGCGTGAGGCAAAGATTCACCGCCCAGATGCGAAAATATTCCTTTGCCGAGCCGCGAAATTCTATGTCAAGTCCATGTCCCACTGCGGCTGTGGCGGGCGGCGGAGGGTTTTCTGGCTGAGCACTTCCTTCCCGGCTTGCGTAAGCAAGCATGTCTCGAATGCGCATCGGTGCCTGGAAATGCTTCGCCAGTTGCACTGCCCGGCATTTGTTTTCGTCACGGGCATTGATATTGATGCCTTGTTCAAGTAACTGACGAACTTCAAGCTCTATTTTGGCGGGATATTCGGCGCTGATCCGGAGCAGCTCTGTGAGCTGATCGTTCCGCGCATCCCAAGGAGCGTACATCGACGCGCAAACGCGGCGCACGTCGACGGGATGATCAATTGACTCCGCAACGTCCTGGTTCGTGGTCATGCCTGAAATCTCCTTGGCTTGCTCCTACGCGTGCCTGATATTGTCTATCCAGAGAAACGGGATACGCAAAGAAAATTTGCCTGGGGATCCATAGGTGGGAAGATCCAAGTGGATTATTTTCGAAATTAGGGTATTAATCTCTCTTGCCGTTAAGACATCAGTGCCCGGCCCCCTTCAGGAAAGCATCGATGTTTTCAATGGCTTCATCAGCGTAGAGGTCGCGGAAGGTATGGTCGGAGCCGTCAACTATTTTCATGCGCATGCGTGTACCGTCGACGAGCGGTGCCACTTTTTTGTCGAGTCCGATGACCACTTCGTCGCCACCGGCGACGATCACCAGCGTGGGCTTGCGAAGCTCAGGAAGCAAGGAAGGGGTGTCGATACGGGCGTCTTTTCCATAATACGAAACAAAACTACTGGCGGTGGCCGAGGTGTCGCGACAGTTCATTAATCCGATGTGCTCGAGTACGGTATCGCCTTTTCCGTGGCTGGCCCATTGATTGGCTTTCTCAAGCAGGGGTGCGAGTGGTTTCTGAAACCGCTGCTGATATTCAGCGGCGCTGGTGTTTTCGCGGATCGCCGGAGCCAGCAGCACGATGTTGTCAACTAAAGAATTGTCATGCTCGGCCTCATACAGCGCGGTTTGCGCGCCGCCCCGGGAATGACCAAGGAGTGTGACGTGCTTTGCGCCCTGCTGCGTTAGCCAGTCCATCCAGACACCGATCTCGCTGGCCGCATCGGAATTACGGTGGCGATGCATCACCTGGCAATCATACATGCCGTGGCGATTGTCAAGACCAAGGCTCAAGTTGATGGAGAGGGTGCTGTAGCCCTTGTCATTGAGCAGGCGCTGTATGTACATCAGCGATTCCATGCCACGGTGCGCAAGTCCACCGTGGGTAATAAGAATGATGCCAGCGGCGAGAGGTTTACCTGTTGCGAGCGTGAGATCCGCATTCAGCGTTAACCCATTGTGCCTGAGCGTGACTTCATGTGCTTCGGTAGTAAGTGAGCCGGTGCCAATAAGAACGGCGCAAGCGTAACTCACAAGCCACTTGATCCGCATAAGTAGTGCCTCGCGCAATGGCTGATTTTTACGATGAGTATAATTACTTAATCAGTAGCTTTGCCCGAGCGGCGGCAATGCTTTCATCGAGATACGCGTTGAAAAAATCAATATTGTCGATACCCGTAATGCGTTCTACCAGTTCATGGCCGGATGCATCGATCAACAATAAGGTGGGCGTCACGTAAACTTTCAATTTACTGGCGAGGGCGTTTGCTTCTACCTGTTTGCCATCGAAGCCCGTCACCGTGGCGTAACTGTCGATCATGAAACGGCGCACGATTACCTTGTCGTTAAATGCGCCGCTGCTGTAGTTCGGATTGAGCACTTCACGATCCAACCTGTCGCAGTAGTCGCAATGTTCTTGTGCAAACACCAGCAGCAGCGGCAGGTGTTGATTCATCGCGAGGGCGGCATCGGCGGCGAGGTCGCGCGTTACAGGCACATTTGGCCGCGGTACAGGATCCTGGGCATGGCTGGTAACCAGAATGCAAAAGAGTGTTGCAATACCGGCGGCTGCCCGAAACCACGTACTCATTGAATGTTGCCTCTCATTCGCCAAATTCAATTTCATCTTTGATGAGATTGATACCGGCTTGTGCACAGTCTGCATCAATGCTTTCAATTTCCGATTTACCGGGCGGCGCGCCGGATACGCCGATGCCGCCGAGAATCTGTCCTTGGGCTTCAATCATGACGCCGCCACCCACCAATAAGACACCGGGGTTGTGTTGCACTTGCTGTGGAATTTTTCCAGTCTGCAAAAGCGCGGCGAGATCGCCGGTCGCTTGTCGAAAACTGTTCGCGGTCCACGCTTTGCGAATGGCGGTTTCAGGAGTATGTGGACCTGCGAAGCGATCTCTCAGCAAGGCTTGCGTATTGCCGCCTCTGTCAACAACCGCTACCGCAACCGAATAGCCTTTTTTACGGCATTCGAGAACGGCGCCCCAGGCCGCTTTCGACGCGGCTTCGACCGAAAGCGATTTGAATGAATAGGTGGACGGCGGCTTATCGGCCGCAAGCAGTGCGGAAGGAAACAATAGCAGTGCACTTATTGTAATCAGCAGATTTTTCATGGGCGAGCTCCTTGGAGATACCTGGCGCAAATTGCCTTTTGAACAGGAAATATGCAACTACTGCAGCGGACATAAAAAGGCAGGCTAGGATTATGATTGTGCGGCATCTCAGCGGTGTCCAGCCTTCCGCAGACAAGATTTAAAGCTGCGATTCCTCGATCAACTCGGTATCCGCATGCATGTAGGGCGGCGCGCATGCGCACAGGATGCGCAACTCGCTCTTACCGGTATTGCGGATGTTATGTGCGGTGCCGGGCGGGATGCAGATCGTGTCGCCGGACGTGACATTGAAACTTTCCTCACCCAGTGTCATGACGCCGCTTCCGGCAGTGATATGGTAAATCTCCTCGCTGACGCGATGACGATGCAAGCGGGTGGCGGCACCCGGCGGCACGCAGGCTTCGGCGAAACTCTGGTTGCGGTTGCCGTGGATGGCCGGATGCATTAATTCGCGAATCAACGAGCCGTCTTTGGTGGCGAATGGCTCGATTCCGGAATATTTACTATATGTCTTCATATGGCGCCCTGAGCTTTCGCCAGTTGTAGGTCGTCGATCCAGGTCTGCAATTTGCGCACGGCGTGATCGCGCTGGGCTTTGGTGCACAGCCGGTCGACTTCAATGATCAAATCATAAACGGCGCTGCGATGCGCCGCGAGTTGCGGCGGTAAGGTTTCCGCCGTGATCCAGGTCACCAAGGCCTGGCTCGCGGCGGCGCGATCGGTGCGCGCGGAGCGCACGATCTCGACAAATTGCTGTTGGCGCTCCTTGGTATGCGCAAGCCAGATGTCCAGCACATCGGGGAGATGTTCGATGGACAATGTGAGCTGCCGTTCCTGCGTGCTGCTGAGCGAACCGGTCCAGTCCGTGATCATATCCAGTATGCGTTCGGTGCGATCCGCGCTGCGTGGGCGGGCCGGCAATTTTGCACGTCGTTCCCAGTCTTTATTGGATTTTTGCAGCGATTTTTGCAGCTTGTCCACTTGCTCATCCGATATCTGCGCAAAGAATTCGGCGCTGTCGGCGGCCCCGTGGACCGCCAGCGCGTTGCGCAACTGGGCATATTCGGCCAGGGCGCCTTCGATTTTGAATTTGCTGACGCCGCTGGCCGCGGCGATTTGGGTGCGGTTCAGGAAGGCGATGGTTTTTTCCAGCTCGGTTTCGCGATGCCAGCGTAAATGCTCTTTCAAATGTGTGATGAGAAAATCTTTTTGCGCCGCGTTGAGGTCGATGGCATCGTCGATTTTCCAGATCAGCAGCCAGTCGGCGTTGTTGTACGCCATGCGCACCAGGCAGGCGCTGAGCAACAGCGTGCCCAGCAAGAGGGACAACCCGGGCAGGCGTTTTTTTAGTGACATGGCAGGGTTAGGCTGACGCCGCCTCAAGCAGCGGCATGCTGTCGCGCGCCAACACCGGCTTGAGATAGTGCCCGGTGTACGAGCGGGGGTGTGCCGCCAGATCTTCGGGCGTGCCGGTGCAAAGAATTTCACCGCCCTTGTCGCCGCCTTCAGGGCCGAGATCGATGATCCAGTCGGAGGTCTTGATCACGTCGAGGTTGTGTTCGATCACCACGATGGTGTTGCCATGGTCGCGCAGCCGGTGCAAAACGCGCAGCAATTGTTCGATATCGAAAAAATGCAGTCCGGTGGTCGGTTCGTCGAGAATATATAAAGTGCTTCCCGTATCGCGTTTTGACAATTCACGCGACAATTTCACGCGCTGCGCTTCGCCGCCCGACAGGGTGGTGGCGCTTTGACCCAGTCGGATGTAGCTCAATCCCACGTCGACCAGGGTTTGCAGCTTGCGCGCCAGCACCGGCACGGCGTCGAAAAAGGCGCGCGCATCTTCCACCGTCATTTCCAGAATTTCGTGAATGGTCTTGCTCTTGTAACGCACTTCCAGGGTTTCGCGATTGTAGCGTTTGCCCTTGCACACATCGCAGGGTACGTAGATATCGGGCAGAAAATGCATTTCCACCTTGAGCACGCCGTCGCCTTCGCAGGCTTCGCAGCGCCCGCCCTTGACATTAAAGCTGAAACGCCCGGGCTGGTAGCCGCGCGCGCGCGCTTCGGGAGTTTGCGCGAACAGTTCACGGATCGGCCCGAACAGGCCGGTGTAGGTGGCGGGATTGGAGCGCGGCGTGCGGCCGATGGGGCTTTGAT
>CAZHHW010000080.1:0-4785 GCA_964532385.1 uncultured Gammaproteobacteria bacterium
GGGGCGACCGCTATCTGTCGAGTAACGTATTTTCAGCATGAACGTTTTCGTCTTTGATATTGAAACCGTGCCTGATGTTGACGGCGGCCGCCGTTTATTCGGTCTCGACGGGTTGTCCGACAAAGATGCGGCCAGCGCGATGTTCGCTTTGCGCCGTCAGCAGAGCGGGAGCGAATTTCTGCGGCTGCATCTGCAGCGCGTGGTCGCGATATCGGCGGTATTGCGCACCGCCGACACGTTCAAAGTCTGGTCGCTGGGCACGCCGGCCTCCAGCGAAGCGGATTTGATTCAGCGTTTCTACGACGGTCTTGACAAATATTCGCCGACCTTGGTGTCGTGGAACGGCGGCGGTTTCGACTTGCCGGTCTTGCACTATCGCGCCATGCGCCATGCGATCAGCGCGCCGCGTTACTGGGACATGGGCGAAGACGACAGCAGCTTTCGCTGGAATAATTACATCAGTCGCTATCATTTTCGCCACACTGACCTGATGGACGTGCTGGCGATGTATAACCTGCGCGCCGCCGCGCCGCTGGATGAAATCGCGATGTTGCTCGGTTTCCCCGGTAAAATGGGCATGAGCGGCGACAAGGTTTGGGATGCCTATCAGGAAGGCCGCCTCGCCGAAATCCGCAACTACTGCGAAACCGATGTACTGAATACTTATCTGGTGTATCTGCGCTTTGAGCTTCTGCGGGGTCACTTGACGCGCGAGCAGCATGAGAAAGAGTGCCAGGTCGTGCGTGATTCACTGGCGAAGTCGGAGCAGGCTCATCTGCGTGCGTTTCATGACGCGTGGTCTGAAATTAGCTGACTGCGTCCGACGAAATTAACTGCGTCAGAAGCTAGCGCCGTACTGTTTTTCCTCCCCTCCTTATGTTCAAGGAGGGGTGCCCCGAAGGCGACCGCCATGGATGGCGGAAGGTAGAGCAACGCAGGAGCAGTTGCCGGGGTGGGGTGGTTGCTGTTATCGCGAAAGACCACCCCGTCCGCTGCGCGTCCACCCCTCCTCGAAAATGAGGAGGGGAAAAAATTCGACATCCGTCACATTTTTGAGGAGCTACAGAACATCATGAAGCGCGACGTCTACCTGCTGTTGTTTGCGCAGTTCATCACCGCGTTCGCGGACAATGCGATTTTATTTACCGCCATTACCATGGTAATGCAAACCAGCGACACCCCGGCGTGGTATGTCCCGGCGTTGCAAGGTTCGTTTCTGGTGGCATTCGTACTCTGCGCGCCATGGGTCGGACGGTATGCCGACGCGCGTCCGAAGGCGCATGTGTTGACCACGGGCAATATCGTCAAAGGGATCGGCGCCGGGCTGATGTTGCTGCATGTTGAGCCGTTGCTGTCATACGCCCTGGTGGGATTGGGCGCCGCGATCTATGGCCCGGCGAAATACGGCATTCTTCCCGAGCTCGTCAGCGAACAACACTTGGTGAAAGCGAACGGCTGGATCGAAGGCTCTACGATTCTAGCCATCCTCGCCGGTACGCTGGTGGGCGCGCTGTTGTCCGAAAGCTCGGTGACGCTGGCACTGGGCGTGGTAACGGCGTTGTACGTGGTCTCCGCGCTGGTTGCGTTGTGGATCACCCGGCTTGCGGTTACGCCGCACGAAAAGAAGCCCGCGTTGCCGCACTTCGTCGCCATGGTGCGGAGTTTATTGTCAACACCGCGTGCGCGCTTCTCGGTCCTGGGCGTGAGTTTGTTCTGGGCAGTGTCGGTGGTATTGCGCGTGCTGCTGGTGGCGTGGGCACCGGCCGTGTTGCTGATCACGCAGACTTCGAAAATCGCCGAGCTGGTCATGTTCCTCGCCATCGGTGTGGCGGTGGGTGCGCTGCTCGCCGGGCGTTTTATTCCGCTGGCTTTTTTACGCCGCGCGCGGCTCGCCGCCTATGGCATGGGCGTGGTGGTGCTGCTGCTGAGTTTGGTGAATGACGTGTGGCTGGCGCGTGCCGCGCTGTTTGCGGCGGGCATCGCGGGCGGCATGTTCGTAGTGCCGATCAATGCCGCATTGCAGGAAATCGGACATAAAAGCATCGGCGCAGGCGGTGCGGTCGCGGTGCAGAATTTCTTCGAAAACCTCGCCATGCTGATGGCGTCCGGGTTGTACTCTCTCGCGGCGGGCATGGGCGTGCTGCCGGTGACCGCGATCATTGCACTGGGCATATTCGTGCTGATTGCGACGTTCATCATTTCACTGCGCTTGCCCAAAGATAGCGGCGCGGTGCCCGGCGTGGTTCCGCCGCGCGCGTAGCACTGCCTACTTCATCGTCGCGTCCCGTATAATCGCCCGATGCCGTGCGAACCGCCGATCTGTGTTTCTTATCCACTCGCCTCCGCCCTTCCCTTCCCGCAACCGGTGATGGGCGCGGTGAGTTTTGGCACGTCCGTACCCGCAGACGCCGCATCCTTGTGGGTGCCGCTGATGCTGTGCGGCGAACCCCGCGTTGAATTGTGGAGCAGCGCGTCGGCGGTCGAACATGCCGCTACGCAAGGCCTGCAATACGCACACAATGGTGCGGCTTTGTGGGGTTCGATGACGCGTGCGGTGGGTGAAGAAGCGGGCTTCGAGCGCACGATTGAAGACATGTACGGCGCGGTGCTGGCGCAAATACGCGCCGCGGGTTATCCGCATCTGCTGCGCATGTGGAATTATTTTCCCGGCATCCATACTGACCATGCGGGTCTTGACCGTTACCAGCGCTTTTGCGTGGGACGCCAGCGCGCGTTCGAGCAGTATCGGCTGCGGGATGAAAACGAATTTCCAGCCGCCACCGTGATCGGCACCCACAGCGGCGGTATCGCGCTGTATTTTCTCGCTGCGCGCACGCCGGGCGAGCCGCACGAAAACCCGCGCCAGATTTCCGCCTACCATTATCCGCAACAATATGGCCCGGCCAGTCCGGCGTTTTCGCGCAGCATGTTAAAGCGCTGGGATGGAGTAGCGCATCTTTACATTTCAGGCACCGCCAGTATCGTTGGCCATGAATCACGCCACCGGCAACTGGAGGAACAGTTCGACGAAATCCTGCGCAATCTGCACGCGCTGGTTGCGCAGGTAAACATCGCCAGCGGTATCGACTTCAACCTGGAACGCCGCGCGCTACTGAAAGTCTACGTACGTGACATTAACGATGTGCCGGTGCTGCGCGCGCGGCTGCCCAACATTCCTGCGCTGTTTTTGGCCGGCGATATTTGCCGCCGCGATTTGCGCGTTGAAATTGAAGCTTTGCTGTGGAGTGCGCCGGATGCATAGCCGGGCGAACGTGTTAGGCGCCGCGCTTGCGCTCTTATGTTCCATGACCGCGCACGCCGAACTTGCGTTGTGGGAATTGGGCCTGGGTCTGGGCGGCGTGAGTCTGCCGGAATATCGCGGTTCGGACGAACAGCAAAACTACCTGTTGCCGATTCCGTACATGGTGTATCGCGGCGAACGTTTCGTGATGGACCGGCGCGGAATGCGCGGCTTGCTGTTCGCGAGCGAATCGGTCGCGCTGGACATCAGCGCCGATTTCGGCGTGCCCGTCGACAGCCGAAAAAACGATGCGCGTCACGGCATGCCGAATCTGGATTTCATGTTGCATCTGGGGCCATCGCTGGAATTCACGCTGCATGAGGAACGCGAGCATGGCGATGTGTTCAAACTCAAACTCCCGGTGCAAACCGTGATCAGCATGGATATGTCGGAACCAGGCACTCATGGCTGGTTTTTTTATCCGCACCTGAATTACATCATCCGCAGCCGTTGGACGCTGGGCATGGCGCTCGGTCCGGTTTTCGCTACTCGTGACTACCACCAATATTATTACGGCGTATCCACCGCCAGCGCCACGCTCACCCGGCCCGCGTATTCGGCCGGCGGCGGTTATAGCGGGCTGCGCATGTCGCTGTCGCTGAGCCGTCGTGTCGGCCAGATCTGGCTAGGGTTATTTGCGCGTTACGAAAACCTTGCGCACGCCGTGTATGCGGACAGCCCGCTGGTGCGCAGCGATTATTCGCTGGTCACCGGCTTTGGCGCGGCGTGGATTTTTTTACGCTCCGAGCATGCCGCCGCGGATACGCCCTTGTCGGAACCGGACACGATGTAACCATGCCTGAACTGCCCGAAGTTGAAACCACCGTGCGCGGCATCCGGCCGCATGTGGCCGGTAAAAAAATTACCGCGGTGCGGGTGCGCGATGCACGCTTGCGCTGGCCGGTGCCCGTGGATTTGCCGCAGCATCTGATCGGCAACACCATCGCACAGGTCGAACGGCGCGCGAAATATCTGCTGCTGCGCATGCAGCGCGGCACCGTGCTGATTCATCTGGGCATGTCCGGCAGCCTGCGCATACTTCCCGCTGATACTCCGGCGCAAGCCCACGATCACGTGGATCTGGTGTTCGCCGACCACACCTGCCTGCGCCTGCGCGACCCGCGCCGCTTCGGCGCGGTGCTGTGGTGCGGCGGCGACCCGCATCTGCACAAATTGCTGCACGCGCTCGGACCGGAGCCGCTGGGCGAAGGGTTTGATGGTGACTTTTTATTTCGTGCCACCCGCAAACGTAAAGTCGACATCAAGCAACTGTTGATGAACCAGAACATCGTGGTCGGTGTGGGTAATATCTACGCCAGCGAAGCGTTGTTTCTTGCAGGAATTAATCCGCGCCGCGCGGCGGGCCGGATCACCAAACCGCAGTCCGCGCGGCTGGTTGAGGAAATTAAAAAAGTTTTGCACTCCGCGATCACTCAGGGCGGCACGACCTTGCGCGATTTCGTGGGCAGCAACGGCGACAGCGG
>CAZHHW010000080.1:4885-9054 GCA_964532385.1 uncultured Gammaproteobacteria bacterium
AAACATGGCGCCTGCTTCCGCACGAACTGAACGTGCAGAATTTGCACGCTCAACACCAGCATCATGATCCATTCCAGCTTCATCACCCGATAGTACGCGTCCCGGTCGCGCGGCGCGCCGGCCGCCAGCAATTGCTTGTAAAGACCGTGCACATGGCCCGGGTCGAAGATGCCGCAGTCCGCGAGCGCCGCGCCGGATAGGTAATGCTCCAACTGCGGCCGGCGTGCCGCCGTAAAAAACCATTCGCGGATCGGCGTATAGAAGGCGCGTTTTTTAAATTCGTGCGGGTGCGCAGGCAAATGCGGCTGAGCGATTTTTTTAAGAATGTATTTCTCGTTCATCCCGTTGAGCTTTAAATCCGGCGGCAGCCGCGCCGCGAGCTCCACCAACGGGTGATCCATGAACGGCACGCGCGCTTCCACGCTGTGCGCCATGCTCAGGCGGTCGCTCTTCCATAAAATCCAGCCCGGCAAGCGCGTCTTGGTTTCCAGATAGAGCGACTGGTTGATACGGTGCCGCCCATCCAGATGCGGTTTCATGGTGGCTGCGAGGCTTTGCATTTGCAGGTTGGCGTGCGTGGCCTGTGCAACGGGCTTAGTGAACAAGCCCCGCAACTGATCGGCGGTCACATTCCAGAAATCGAACCACACCGGATAACAACCGAAACTTTCAATGGTCTGCTGCTGACGTTTCGGCTCGTGCAATTCCAGCAGCAGTTGCACGAAATCGCGCGAAAAATCGCGCGTGTATTCGCTCAGATAATGCGCACGCCGCTGCGCCGGATCGGCAATGGCGTTGCCCTGAATGCGCATCAGATCCTGCCGGAAACAGTCGTATCCGCCAAGAATTTCGTCGGCCCCGTCGCCGGTATAGACCACCTTGTAGTTATTCTTTTGCACCAGCTCCGACAATAAAAAATGCGGAATATCCACCGCCATGCGCTGCGGTTGTTCCAAGTGATAAATGCATTGTTCGAGATCGTCGAGATAACCTTCGGGTCGGTCGTCGTCCATGGTGATTTCGGTGTTCGCCACGTGCAGGTGTTTGGCGATGTTGCGATAGATCGGCGCTTCGTCCATGGACGGATTGGTGAAGTGGATCGAAAAAGTTTGCAGCGGATCGGGATAGGAACGCGTCAGCAACCACGCCATCGCCGACGAGTCGATGCCGCCCGACAGATACGCGCCGATCGGCACTTCGCCGATGGTGTGCGTGGTGGCCGCGTCCTCCAGTGCATCGGCGAATTTTTGCGTCCAGAATTCTTCGTCGTGCGACTCGTACTCGCCCTCGCGCGGAAATTCCAGATTCCAATATTGTTCGAGACGCGGCACCCCGCCCCGACCGATCACCAACTGATGCCCGGGCGGCAATTCGCGTACGCCTTCGAACGCGGTGTAGGGTGCAATCGCGAATTGATACGTGAAGTAATTACGAATCGAATTAAGGTCGAGCTTCGGCTCCACCAGGCCGCTGGCGAAAATTGCCTTGCACTCCGAACCCGCCACCAGCGTGTTGCCGTCGAAGTGATAAAACAGCGGCTTGATCCCCAACCGGTCACGCGCCAGGATGACCGTGTCGGTGCTCAAGTCATGCGCAACGTAGGCAAACATGCCGCGCAACCATTGCGGCGCATTCACGCCTTCGCGCTCCACCAGATGCAACACCACTTCGGTGTCGGAATGCGTGGCGAACACCACACCCTGTTGCTCCAGTTGCGCGCGCAGTTCGCGATAATTGTAAATCTCGCCGTTGAACACGATCGCCCAGCGTTTGTCCGGCGTGAGCATCGGCTGCGCACCGCCCGCAATGTCGACAATCGACAAGCGCGTATGCCCAAGACCGGCGGCGCCGCGGCACAACACATCCTGCGCATCGGGCCCGCGATGTTGCAGCGCGCGATTCATGCGCGCAAGGACAGCGGGGTCGGGTGTTAACCCGCCGTTATGGTAAACGAGAGCGATGCCGCACATGGTTAGTTGCTACGTTGAAATAATCATGCAGTGTACTGTGCCACCCCGCTGCGGGCGAACCCTGATTTTTTGTAACCCGGAGTATCATCGGCGTAGGGCGAATAAATAAAACCGGTCGAGTCACACTTCACAGGAATTTGCGCTCAACTTCCTTGATCGGCAGGTCGTTGATGCTCGCATAGCGATAGCGCATCAAGCCGTTGTCGGCGAATTCCCAATTCTCATTTCCATAGGATCGGAACCACTGGCCGGAATCGTCGTGCCACTCGTATTCGAAACGCACCGCGATTTTATTTTCCATGTAACACCACAATTCTTTTTTCAAACGGTAATCGAGCTCCTTGGCCCATTTGCGTTGCAGAAACGCTTGAATGGCTGCTCGGCCGGAAAAAAATTCAGCACGATTGCGCCACTGCGAATCCGGCGTGTAGGCCAGCGCAACACGTGCGGGATCGCGCGTGTTCCACGCATCCTCGGCGGCTTGAACTTTCTGTTTGGCGGTTTCGAGAGTGAATGGGGGGAATGGCGGTTTGGTTTCCATATTTTTCCTTTAGATTCCGCGCACGCGCGCAGACAGGTTAAAACCGTGCATGTATTTCACATTTTTTCGGGTACAAAACAACCTGCCATAGCTATGGATAATTTCATTTTGAAAAATTCATATTGGATTGTTTTGCAAACGACACCGCCCCCGATATGATGATGCATCTTCACTACGACGATCTCCATGGACAACCTGCCCGCCAATCGCCAACCCACCATTCGAGTCGTGGCGATGCCGACCGACACCAACACCGCCGGCGATATTTTTGGCGGCTGGATCATGTCGCAAGTCGATATGGCAGGCAGTATCGCGGCCATCCGGCGCGCAGGCGGGCGTGTGGTTACGGTTGCGGTCAACGAGTTTCAGTTTCACAAGCCGGTATACGTCGGCGATCTGGTCTCCTGTTACGCCGATGTGGTGCGCGTGGGCAATACCTCGCTCACGGTGTTTGTCGAAGTGTTTGCTGAACGCAATCGCGAGATCGGCGCGGCGGTCAAGGTCACCGAAGCGACGCTGACCTATGTGGCTTTGGACGAACAGCGCAAACCGCGCCCGGTGCCTAAAGAACCATGAGGGTGTGCTACTCTTCCGCGCGTTTCTGTGGCCTCGCGGACATTTAACTTATGACATGCCGTTTAATCCCTTCCTGCGCTTTTTTGCTGTACGCATGTGTGCTGGCCATTCTGGCCGGATGCGAAACCACCATCAACAAAGATAATCCGCTGATCGTCACGCAACCCGAGGTCGCGGCGGCGAATGTGTACTTCATTCGTCCCATGACCTATCGCGAGCGGGGCATGGCGGACAATCCGGTGACGATCGAATTCAACGGCTTGGAAATGTTGAAAATCGGCAAAGGCGATTACACGCTGCTGCGGGTGCGGCCGGAAAAAGTCGTGTTGAAAACCCGCAACCTGACGCACTTCACCAACAAAAATGAATATGTCGAGATGACGCGCGAGCTGCCGCTGGAACTTGTGCCGGGCAAAACGTATTTCATCCACATCCGCCAGGTGAACGAGGAATTTCGCGGCGTGTACTACGTCCCGATGCTGGTGGATCTCAAAGCCGCCAAAGAATTGATTATCGATGCGCGCCCTACCGATGCGGCGCGCAGTGCACGCATCGACGCGTTGTCGCCGTAATTCCGCAGTGCAATTGTTTTCCGCATTCACGCCGCCGCAACTTTTTCTCGGCGCATTTTTTTGCGTGTGCGCCATGGCGGCGAGCGCCGCCGCGCATATCACGGCGATCACGCCCACGCAGATTCCGTACGGCCATGCAACCTCCGTCACTGTCAACGTGGCTGACGCGGCGCCGGGCACACAGCTCGCCCTGGTCCCGGGCGGAGCATTTGCAAGCGGCGAGATTGCGTTGGCGCAGACGTTATTCGTGTTTCCGCTAGCCGAGCGCGCTCACGTGTTGGCCGGTTCAACGCATGCGCTGGTGCTGGCCGAAACCGGCGAGGAATCACCTCGCGTCGTCGCACAGTTAGCGTTGACCGCCGCCGCGCAATTTTTTGCGGCGAACACGGAATTCGCCGTGGTTGTGGATGCCGATGCCTTCCTGCACATCGTCGATTTACGCCAGCCGGGCACATTGCATGAACTGGCCCGCCTGCGCGTGGCGGGTCAGGTACGCGACCTGGCCCTGGA
>CAZHHW010000080.1:9154-10276 GCA_964532385.1 uncultured Gammaproteobacteria bacterium
ATCGCCTATCTGGCCGACGGCCCGGCGGGGCTGACGCTGGTCGATGTTACCGACAGCGCCCAGCCGCGTCTGCTGGGCAGCCACAACAAGCTGGGCCATGTCGAACATGTCGCACTGGGCGCTGGACGCGCCTTGGTTAGCAACCAGCGCGGCGACCTCGTGTTGCTGGATATCACACGGCCAGTGTTGCCGTTGCTCATCGCAAAATTGCGCACGCCCGCCGCGCCGCAAGCCATCGCATGGAGCGACGGCGATGCCTGGCTGGCCACCAATGACGGTGCGCAGCGCATCGATTTTCATGCCGAAGCGGCGCCGTCGATCTCCGATGAAGGCGTAAATCTGGGTGGCAGCCGGCGTGGTTTTATAAATGACAACATCCTGTACGTGGCCGACTGGTTTTCCGGACTGCATCTCTACGACATCAGCGATTCGACTCATTTGCGGCACATCGGCAATTTCCATACGCCCGGATCTTCCAAAGGTGTCGTGGTCCGCGACGGCGTCGCGTTCGTCGGCGACGATGACCATGGTGTGCAAATTATCGATGTCTCCAATCCCGCTAAACCAACGTTGTTGAGCAACCTCCCCACCCCGGGTCTCGCCTACACTATGAAACTGGTGGGGCCTCTGCTTTACATTGCGGATCATCGTGGCGGATTTCATATCGCCGATGTCAGCGACGTGCGCGCACCGCATATTCTGGGCAGCTACGATACGCCCGGCAAAGCCTGGGCCGTGGATGTACGCGGGCAGTATGCGTTTGTCGCCGACGATGCGAGCGGTTTGCTGATTTTCGATGTAAGCAACCCGCGCGAGCCGCGCCTGACCGGGCAATTCAATCCCGGCGGCGCGGCGGAAGATGTGCGTCTGCGCGGCAACTACGCGTTCGTGACATTTTTCGATCAAGGCCTGGTGATCCTCGACATCAGCGCTCCGGCCGCACCCAGTGTCATCGGAAAAATAGCCATTCCCGGCAATGCGCGCGGTGTCGACTTGCAGGGCGATTTTGCCTATGTCGCGGCCTGGGAAGCGGGCTTGCACATCGTGGATGTCAGCGACCCTGCTCGCCCGCGCATTGCCGGGTATTACGACACCGACGGCTCGGCCTGGGGGGTCAATGCA
>CAZHHW010000080.1:10376-16000 GCA_964532385.1 uncultured Gammaproteobacteria bacterium
GCCAATGACACCGGCTATGTCGCGACGGCGAATGGAATTGCGGTGATCGATTTGCACGATCCTTTCAATGCATCTCTGTCGCGCGTTTTTAACATGCGCCATGCGCCCGTCCTGGTGCGTGCAATGGCGCGCCGCGTGTTTGTGCTCGACGACACCGGCGCCGTATTCGAGCTGGACACGGCGCGCGGCGACCTGACTGCCGTGGCAAACGCAGCAACCGATTTATGGATCGATGCCGGCACGCTTTATGTTGCGCGCGGCGCGTACGGTTTCACGTTATACACGCTGCCGGACGGTCAGCCGCCGCAAATGGGCAAAACTTTCAGCACTTCAGCGCAGGTTGAGACCCTACGTGCACAAGGCAACCTGATCGTGGCCGCGTTGCGCGACAATACTCTCGCCGTACTGGTGCGGCACGATGACGCTGTGGAATTGCGCGGGCTTTATCCGCTGACCGGCGGATTGCGCGATTTTCAACTTATTGACAATACCCTGTACCTCAGCACGGCACACGATGAATTACTGGTGCTTGATCTGACGGATGCAGCGCAACCCGCAGTGCATGCGCGTTATTCCGGCGCCCATACGGTTGGGCGCTTCGCAATCCATGATGATCAGGTATTTTTTGCCGGTGAAGCCAAGCTCGAGTCGCTTAAACTGTTGCCCGAAGTACATTTTGCTCGCACAACACCAACCACCTTTACCGCCACAGTACCCGCCAATGAACCGCTGGGTAGCTACGACCTTGCCGTAATGGAAGGCAGCACGCTGGTAAGCACGCGCCACGATGCCCTGCATGTGACGCTGAAAACCGGTAAAAAACCGCACCTGTCGCCTGAACAGTTCCAGCGGCTGCTGGAACAGCAAAAATCGCTACGCCATGGCACTCCGTGAAACATTTGCCGCCGGTCGGCTGATTCGCTACGCCCGCCGGAATTCGTGCCGATAAAGGTGTGACCCGGTCTAGAAGAAACCGAGAAGGTTTCACGTATTCTTGACACTATCGTATGCGGATTTTCCGGACGCCCTATGTCGCTCGCCACTCTAATTCAAAATCACCTGACCACCCATGCGGTCCCGTTTGCCATGGTGACGCGCGGAGCCGCCAACAACGAGACTCCCGATGCACGTGTGCCTCCCGGAAAAACTGTCAAGTCCGTAGTATTACAAGATCGCGATGGTTTGTTACTGGCGGTGATCGCCGCCGACCGCGCGCTCAATATCCCGGCGCTGCAACAACAACTGCAACGCAGCATCGAGCTGGTGCCTCCGCACGACTACGTCACGCTTTTCAAGGATTGGGCACCGACGACTTTTTCGCCCTTTGCAAAAAATTACGGCTTGCGCGTTCTGGTCGATGCCAGCCTTGCGAACCAGGACGTGATTTTTTTCGAAACCGGTAACCCCAATGAATATATGCGGGTGGACAGCGCCGGTTTCCGCAGCTTGCATGAAAATGCACGCTTCGAGCTGAATTTCACGCTCTCGGCGGACGCTGCCCCACCCTCGGCTGATAGCCCCGCCATTCCCGCCGCGCAATTTTCCGCGAAAACGGAACGCATGAAATTCCGCGTGCAGAAAACCACCGAGCTTCCGCCCATGCCGGAAATGGCGCAGAAAATTTTCAGCCTCAACTCCAATCCTTACGCAAGAATTCAAGACTTGGCACAAATTGTCGAGATTGACCCGAGCTTCGCCGCGCAGATTATCCGTTATGCGCGCTCGCCGTTTTATGGTTACCGTGGAAAAATCAATTCGATCCACGATGCAGTGGCGCGTGTCCTGGGTTACGACCTGGTTATGAATATTGCTTTGGGTCTGGCTTCGGCCGCGCCCTTTAAACATACCCACAGCGGGCCGCTTGGGCTGAATGCGTTCTGGCGCCATGCGACCTACAGTGCGGTGTTGACGCAATCGCTCTCCGGTCTGGTCAGCAAAGGTCCCAAACCCCGCGCGGGTATGGCTTATCTTGCAGGCTTGCTGCATAACTTCGGCTTTCTGGTGCTGGGCCATGTGTATCCGGCCGAGTTTAAAAACTTGAACGATGCCGCTGCCGCACAACCGCAAACACCGATCGTGGAACTGGAACTTGAAATCGCGGGCGTCTCGCATACCGAGATCGGCGCCTGGCTGATGGAAGCCTGGAACATGCCTGGCGAAATCATTGCCGTGGTTCGCGAACACCACAATGCCGCCTACACCGGGCACTTTGCCGAATACGCGCGGCTGGTCCACTTGGTCGATCACTTACTGAAGAAATTCGATTTAGGCGACGCGCCCAACAGTGACTTGCCCGCCGGTCTGGCTCAATCCCTGGGCCTGACGGATGTGCAGATCGACACCAAATTCAACAAACTGCTGGAATCCCGCGACGAGCTGGACAGCATCGCGCAACACCTCGCCGCCTAACGTTTCCCGCAACTCCAGCCTAAACTGAAGAGCGTCCGCACTGTTGCGGCACTCTTCCGATTGCGCGGCATGAAACCAGATCTCTACCAGGAAAACCAGTTACTGCGCCGGCAACTTAAGGAGCTGCTGGCCCAGGCGCGTAAAAACGAGCAGAAATTACAGCGTCTGCAGAATTACGAACTGCGCTTGCTGGCCAGTACTTCGGTGCATGATCTGGCGCAACGGGTGGTGCAGGGTTATCGCAGCTTCGGCGATGCGGAAATGGTCACGCTTGCGATCATCGACCCGCTCTACGAAACCCAGCGCATCGTGCATGAACTCAATACCGGCGACGTCGACCCCAATCCGCTCATTTTTTTTCCTAACGAAGATGTTCTGAACAGCTTGTTCGGCATTTCAGTGGCGCCCAAACTGGGCGCGTTTAAAGCTCGCGCGCACGCAGCCTTGTTCCCACAGGGAACACGCAGCCCCGAGAGTGTTGCGCTGCTGCCGCTGGTGCGCAATAACGAGCTGATGGGATGTTTAAGCCTGGGCAGCGTGCGCAAAGAACATTTCTCCGCGGCGGTGCGCACTGATTTTCTGGAGCGTCTGGCGGCCATCGTGGCCATGTGCCTGGAAAATTGCATTAACCTCGAGCGCCTGAAACGCATCGGACTCACCGATCCGCTGACTGGAGTCAATAATCGGCGCTTCTTCGATCAACGCCTGCTTGAGGAAGTCGCACGCGCGCAACGTCACGCCATGCCTTTGTCCTGTTTGTTGCTCGATATCGACCGTTTCAAGAACATCAATGATTCGCGCGGTCATCAAGTGGGCGACCGGGTCCTGATTGACGCCGCGGGTTTGATCCGGGCGCAATTACGCGGCAGTGATTTGCTGGCGCGTTACGGCGGCGAGGAATTCACCGCCTTGCTCACTCATACCGGGCGTGGCGCCGCACTTGAAATCGCCGAGCGGATTCGCATGACGGTCGCCGCGCATGAGTTTCTGGTGCCGGAGCAAGAAAGTTTACGGGTGACGCTATCCATTGGGGTTGCGGTGCTGGAGATGGGCAGCACTGATATTGCCGAAGAATCCCTGCGACTGGTGGCGGGTGCCGATCATGCGCTGTACGCGGCCAAACATGCCGGCCGCAATCGCGTGATGAGTTATACAGCTGAGAAACCCGCTCTGGCCATATAGCTCATCATGAATTCGAGCGCTTCCACGCGATTAAACGCCTGTTGCAGCGATTCTCCCCATACGGTGATGCCGTGATCGCGAATCACCAGCGCGCCCAACCGTGGTGGGGTGATTGCGAAACGCTGCTCGATGTCATGCGCAATACGCGGCACCTCGAGCCAGTTGGTAAACACCGGCAAATCAACCTGCGGATTTTCTTCCCAGAGATCAAAACACTTGAGCACTTCCAGCGGCGGCAGGCGCAGCTCCGTCAGCGCCGCCGGCACCCGGCTCACGGCGATGCATGTTTCTACGCTATGTACATGCAAACAGGCGTTGGCTTGCGGAAACGTACGGTAAATCGCGCGGTGAATGCTGGTTTCGGCGGAGGGTTTATGCGCCGGCCGCAGCCGTTCGATGACCGCATCGTCGGATAATCCCACGAGCAAAAAGTCACTCGCCTCGAGCTGGCCCTTGGGCATGCCGCTGGCGGTGATCCAGAATCCCGGCGGGGTTTGATCCGGCGCGCGTGCGCTCAAATTACCCGCCGTCCCCGGCATCCAGCCGCGCTGATAAAATTCGCGCGCAATGGCCGCCAGGGCGATGCGCGGTTCAAGTTGATCGTAAGTTTTGGCCATGATTGTGTCGCGATGTTTCAGGGTGGGATGCGCTGCAACCAGCTTGCAATAGCGGGTCGATTGGGCTCAAATTGTACCCAATTTAGCGATGCAACTGGAGAGCGACCGAGTGAGCGATAAAATTATTCATGTTACCGATGCCACCTTCGCGGAAGTCGTACTGAAGTCGAACGAGCCGGTCTTGGTCGATTACTGGGCGGACTGGTGCGGACCCTGCAAAATGATTGCACCGATTCTGGATGAAATTGCCGGCGATTACGCCGAGCGTGTGAAGGTTGCTAAGCTTAACATTGACGAAAATCCTTCCACACCGCCCAAATACGGCATTCGCGGCATTCCGACACTGATGCTGTTCAAGAACGGCAACGTCGAGGCGACCAAGGTTGGCGCGGTTTCCAAATCGCAGCTCACGGCCTTCCTTGACAGCAATATCTGAAGCGCACAAAAATTTTCAAGCACTCAAGTTATCAATGCGTCTGTCGTTAACTTGAGTGTAGATGGATTGCTAGACGATGCTTGGTTTACATGCTAGCCTAACCCCAGCTACAATGACCCAGAGTCAGAACCCTTCAGTCCCGGTCTGACTTTCCCCGGTCAAAAATATAATTCCAGGTCCTGTCGGTTCCCAACGAAAATTTTCGTAGTCGTGTCCGTTCCCTTCGCCTTCTCTTCTGGATGTCCAGCTCAATGAATCTAACAGAACTCAAGCTACGCACCCCTTCCGATTTAATTACCCTGGCCGAATCGATGAACATCGAAGGCGCCGCCCGATCCCGCAAGCAAGATGTCATCTTCTCAATACTGAAATCGCTTGCGCGCAACGGTGACGATATTTCCGGCGACGGGGTGCTGGAAATTTTACAGGATGGCTTTGGATTTTTGCGCTCGGCCGACAGTTCGTATCTGGCGGGACCCGATGATATTTATGTATCGCCCAGTCAAATTCGCCGCTTTAATCTGCGCACCGGCGATACCGTGTCGGGAAAAATTCGCCCCCCCAAGGAAGGCGAACGTTATTTTGCATTATTGAAAGTCAGCGAAATTAATTTCGAACCGCCGGAAAATTCCAAAAATAAAGTCCTGTTCGAAAATCTCACGCCGTTATTCGCCAACAAACGCATGAAGCTGGAACGCGGCAATGGCGCTACGGAAGATGTCACGCCCCGCATTATCGATCTGGCTGCCCCCATCGGCAGAGGCCAACGCGGATTGATCGTCGCGCCGCCAAAATCCGGCAAGACCGTAATGTTGCAAGCCATCGCGCAGTCAATCGCCACCAATCATCCTGATTGCTACCTCATTGTGCTATTGATCGACGAGCGTCCCGAAGAAGTGACTGAAATGTCACGCTCGGTAAAGGCCGAAGTCGTCTCCAGCACCTTCGATGAGCCCGCCACGCGCCACGTCCAGGTGGCG
>CAZHHW010000081.1:0-8916 GCA_964532385.1 uncultured Gammaproteobacteria bacterium
GGTGGCCTGGTTTTCCACGGCGGGGTTCCACCACGGGTCGTAGTGAATCACGGTGTCCGCGGCGGTCAGGTTCAAGCCGGTGCCGCCGGCTTTGAGGCTGATCAGAAATAACGGCACGGCGCCGTTCTGAAAGCGCTGCACCGGCGTCGCGCGGTCGGTGGTGTCGCCGGTCAGCAGCACGTATTCGAGGTCGGCTTTGCGCAGCTCGGTCTCGATCAGCGCAAGCATGCTGGTGAATTGTGAAAACAGCAGCACGCGCCGGCCTTCTTCGATCAGCTCCGGCAGCATGTCCATCAGCGATTCGAGCTTGGCCGATTGCGTGACGCTTTTGGCGGCGTCGAGTTTGAGCAGGCGCGGATCGCAGCAGGCCTGACGCAGTTTCAGCAGCGCATCGAGAATGATGATGTGACTGCGCGCCATGCCTTTTTCATTGATTTCGCGTTGCACTTTCTCGTGCATCGCCAGGCGAATGCTTTCGTACAGGTCGCGCTGGCTGCCGACCAGTTCGACATTGCGCAGGATTTCGGTTTTGGGCGGCAATTCCTTGGCGACTTCCGACTTGGTGCGGCGCAGCAGGAAGGGCGCGATGCGCCGTGTCAAGCTTTGGCGCCGGTCTTTGTCGCTGAATTTTTCGATGGGATTGCGGAACAGATTGCGGAACTGGCGTTCGTCGCCCAGTAACCCGGGGATTAAAAAATCAAACAGCGACCATAATTCGCCCAGATGATTTTCCATCGGTGTGCCTGTCAAGCACAGGCGCTGACGCGCCCGCAACTGGCGCACCAGCTGGCTGGCCTTGGCTTTTGGATTTTTGACGACTTGTGCCTCGTCCAGAATCAGCAGGTGGTATTCATGCTGGCTCAACTCGGCAAAATCGCGCGGCAATAGCGGGTAGGTGGTGAGAATCAAATCGTAGCCGGCGAGCTTGTCGAATTTCTGTTTGCGTTCCAGTCCATGCGATACCAAAACCCGCAGCGCCGGTGCAAAACGTTCTGCCTCCATGCGCCAATTCACCATCAAACTGGTGGGTGCGATGACCAGGCTGGGCCGGTCCATGCGGCCGCTGTTTTTTTCGACCAGCAAATGCGCGAGAGCCTGGACGGTTTTTCCCAGGCCCATGTCGTCGGCGAGAATGCCGCCCAGGTTGTATTCGCGCAAAAACTGCAACCAGTTCAAACCCTGTTGCTGGTAAGCGCGCAGGTCGGTGCGCAAACCCGCGGGCGATGCGACCGCTGCGATGCCTTCGAAGTCGCGCAGCTTGCGTCCGAGTTCGCGCAACTGCTCGCCGCCGGACCACGCGATGCGTGTGCCCAGACTGTTTTCCAGTTCGCTTAATTGCGCCGCGCGGATTTTTGGCAAGCGCGCGCTCAGCGCGCCATGCTGTTCGGAATCGTAGAGTTCCACCAAGGTGCTCAGAATCGAACGCAGGCGTTCGACGGGGACCGACAACACGCGCCCGTCGCCCAAATTCACGGCGATGTTACGGTTGCGTGCTTGCTCGAGGCCCGTTGCACTGAGCTCGCGCGGCATATTGCGCACCATGTTCACCAGCACCGGCAATAAACTCACGCGCGCGCCGTCGACGGTAATGCCCAGTTCCACGTCGAACCAGTCGTTGCCGCTGTCTTCGGTAATGTCGGCGTACCAGTCGCCGACATTTTCCGCGCGCCGGTAGGTAAAGGCCGGATCGATCTGGATGCGCCAGCCCGCTGCGCGCAGTTCGTCCACGCCATGCAGCGCGAAATTAGTCAGCCGTTCGATGCGTTCCTGACCGTGAATGGTCAAGTCGAAGCGGTGTTCTTCCGGGACCTCGTAGCCGTCGCCCGCCTCCACCGGTTCAAAGTGCCAGTTGGAGATTTTTTCGAGGGCTTCGTGTTCGGTTTTGATGTCGCGCGGAATATGCACCACGCGGCCGTTGTCCATGCGTGTGAGCACGGCGCGCGCATCGCCGACGTTCACCATGATTCCCTCATAGTCGAACGAGACGCGTGCCAGTTCGAGATCCACGCTGTCGGCATTGAATTGCCAGCGCTGGTAGCGGCCCACCGCCAGTATCGCGGTAAACAACTGTAAACAAGGCACGGGTTTGATCGTGATGCGTTCGATGCGTTCGACGCCGCGCGGTAAGGGCACGGCGGCTGGAGTAGCGAGCGCCTTGAGCGTGTCGCGCGCGAGTTGCGCATGTTCGGCACGCAAGGCCGGTGCCGTGACAAGCGCGGCCGCCAGGTCATCCGGCAGGCCTGTTTGCAACGGTCCGCAGCGGTGCGCCGTCAGGTCCAGATACCATGGTGGGTTAAAGGCGAGCACCACATCGATGTGCTCACCCAGGCACTGTAAATGCTGTGCGCCATCGTTGCCCATGGTCCATTCAAACTGCGCGGTGCATGATTCGCCCAACGTGAGCGGTGGCGTTTCGGCGTTGTCCCAATAGCATCGGCCGGTGGCAATAATATCCGGCAACAGACGCGCGCCGTCGCTGCCGCGCAGAATCGGGTGTTGCATCGAGGTTGGGTTCAGCACCCCAAGCGAAACCAGCAGCATGCGATCTTCTTGGCTGACATAACGTGCCGTGAGTTGACCATTGAAATCCTGGGGCTTTCCATGGGTGCCGTTCTTCAGGAGCCGGGAAACGACATTTTTTACCATGAGGTGCGGCGGCGAAAAATGCGTGTCGAGGGTCAGAATGTACAGCAGGCGCTCAGGAATCTCGGCCGGTGCCGCCGGAGGTTCTTCCGTGGGCGTGACGGCGCTGGTTACACGGCTTAACCAATCGCGCAGGGCCGGATCGGGTACCGTCTGGGCGGCCGGGGCGTCGTTAAAGTCGAAGGGCGGCGGCGAGGTGTCGTGTTCCAGCGCGTGCAGCAAGACCGCCGCGACGTGCTTGCAATTCGAATGCATTGGGCAGGTGCAGGTTCCGACAATCTGCGGACGGCTGCGGGATGCGCCCGGAGAAATCTGCACCATGACACGGTAAGGCGTGCGCTCGCTGCCGCGCACCGTGCCCGAAAGGGTATTTCCTCCCGGCGCCATGGTGACGTTGAGTACGCGCCCCGCGCGTTGATAGGCTGTACCGCGTTCGAAGGAGGCTGGATAAATGGCGCGTTTAACGTCTTTCAGCGTGTAGGCTTGCATGCAGTAACTTGAGTATCGCGCAGCAGGGGCGGAGAAGAATTATAAAAGGAAAAGGCAAGGTGCGCTGCCCGCTGTTTTTTAGCCGCCTCGCCGCACGTGCATAATTGTATTGCGATGATGCCGGGTTTTTACAAGCTTTAGAATTTTGAGTACATATTGAACAACACGCGATGTTGTTCACGCGGGTCTTCGTACGAGACCGCATTGACCTGCTCAAGCTCGATACCCACGCGCAACCAGTCTTCGCCGTACATCGCTCCCACGCCGATCATACCGCTGTTGCTTTCATGAGAGGCGTCGAGCCGGTTGGACGCGCGATTGTAATTAACATCGACATCCCACATGTACATGCCCACGCGGCTGTAAAGACGCGATCGATCGCCCAGTGGCGTCGAAACATCCAGGGCTAGTTTCAGGTTGACGCGGCCGCCGACATCATCGCCGCTCACACTGTGATGTTTCGCGAATTTTGAGTTACCCACATCGAAGTACGAGGCTTCCATCCCGAAGTATTTGGCCCAGGTGATACCCAGGGCATTGCGGTTCGCGGAATACTGGGTCAGCTCTTCCATCCCCAGCGCGGTCGTTACAATTTCCAGTTTGCTTGAGTCCACCGTGGGCGCGCTTTCGATCGAAGCGGCCAGAACCGGCATGCATAGCAAAGCGGTCACGCCCAGCAGTGCGGTTCGACTCGGCTTGCCGATCAGCGCGCGGCGTGATCGGAAAATAAAATCTATGCTGATCATGAAAAGCCATTGTGGAGGATGGAGTAGCATAGCACCTTTAAAACTATGAACCGAACTGATCGCTAAAGCGATCAGGATATTTACGGATAAACGAATACTTTTTGCCCTATCTTGCTGAATGAACAACAGATGTGGATCAGCGTGGAAAACGTCCCGTAATTTTATTGCCCCCAGCGCGAATTGTTCAGTATCTTACGCAATCTGCCGGCAGGTTGTACTGCGCAGAGCATTGCATAACTACCAAATGGAATGAGTTCCCTTCAATCGCCTTAGGCAAGGAGTTCTTATGCAAAAGAAAATCGCATTTTTACTGGTCACCCTGTCCGCGCTGTTCTCGAGCACAATATTTAGTGCTGAATCCGATCCACAATTTCCAGGCCGCGATTTATATCGCGAAGTTCCCACCTATTCGTTGAATGAAGTGTTTAGAAAGTTTGATTCTGTGGTGCTTGTGGATGCGCGTTCCCAATACGAATTCGAAACCCTGCATATCAAGGGGGCAATCAATCTGCCGCTGTCCGCCAAGGATTTTGATACTAAATTACAAATCCTGCGCGCATCGACCACCAAACCGATCGTGTTCTACTGCAATGGGGTGACCTGCCATAAATCCTATCAGGCTGTGCGCCGCGCTCTCTACCTGAAGCTGGATAATACCTTTGCGTACGACGCGGGCATTTTTGCGTGGGCAAAAGCGCACCCGGAGAAATCCGTATTGCTGGGCAACAGTCCGATCCGCCAATCCGACATTATCGATAAAGAAACGTTTAACGCGCATTTGCTTTCGCCCAAAGAATTTGGCGCACAGGTGGAACACAGCAGTATCGTTCTGGATGTGCGCGATCGCTTTCAACGCGACGGGATCGGTTTTTTCCCCGGAGTCGAACGGCGCGTCTCATTGGACCAAGCCGATAAGATCGACAAGAATTTAAAGTTAGCTAAGAACGACAAGCGGCCTTTGTTGATTTACGACGAAGCGGGCGGGCAAGTCCAATGGCTGCAATACCGATTGGTGGAAGCCGGAATCACGAATTACTACTTCATGCAAGGCGGCGCCAAGGCGTATTACGACATGCTGGATGAAAACAAGAACAAAAAATCGCGCTAAACACGCGGTATTCGATTTGCATTTGAATGCGGTAAGCGGAATTCCCAGCCCATGATGCATGCTGCAAATCAGAAGAGATGAGCCTGATCTTCCTGGGCCTTACAGCGCTGCTGCTGCTGGCGAATCTGGCCGGACTCGCGTTGTTGTTGCGGCCGTGGCTTCCGCATCATGCGCTCGCCAAGGCAGCGGGAGTCATCATTTTTTGCCTGCTGGGTTTTTTTATCGAACACAGCTTCGGGATGGGACGGCTCGCCTGGTTGTGGCCGTTCAGCACCGCGCTCTCGCTGATCATGTTGTACCGGTGGCGGCAGGAACTCAAAGCCGGGTTATGGCGGCAGGAGCTGGTATTCATCCTGTTATTCTGCGCGGCCTTGTTCTGGAAATATTCTTTTCCGGATATTGATGCGCATGCCGAACAGCTGACCGACCTCGCTTTCATCACCAGTTATTTTTCCGGCGTGACCCTGCCGCCGCCGGATTACTGGCTGCCCGATCACCGTCTTGACTTTTATTATTCCTTTCAGACCTACGGCGCGGCGTTGCTCGGGCGCATCCTGGGGTTGTCTCCCGGTTACGCGATGAATCTGGCGGGGGTGTTGGTGCTCGCGTTACTTGCCAGTCTGTCCTACAGCGTGGCGAGCCATTTTTGCAAACCACGCTGGCCGCGTGTGCTGCTGGTGTGCGCGATCATGCTGGGCGGCACCGGGCTTGCGCCGTTCACGCATTTTATTTTTGATCAGAACAAACCCGGCGCGGATCGGGCTTTTACCGCGGTGACGAACATCTGGGCTAACGTGCGTTTCGCCGGGATGTATGACAACGACATCAATGATAGCCCGCTCAGCCACGCATTATTTCCAAAAAAACTTACCCATGGCGAGACGCCGGATTCCGCATCCGAGACGCGCGATCTGCCGCTCGAAACCATCAGCTATTTGACCTTCCAGGGGGAATATCATGCTCCGCAGGGCGGCCTGCTGTTGCTGTTCCTGACGCTGCTGTGTTTAGTCTTGCTCGAGGAGCCTGGACGCGACAATTCGTCCGTCGCGCGGGTGTCGCCGCGTGTTTTGCAAGCCATGCTGGCCGCCACGCTGCCGCTCATCTTGATCACAAACACCTGGGTATTTCCATTGCAAGCGGCCTTGGTGGCCGCTTGGGTTGTCTATCGTTATGCCTACAAGGCGCCGCCCGACTGGCCGGCATTCGTGCTTGGCGGCGCGGGCGCGCTCGCGCTGACTTATCCGTTCATCAGTCATTTTGCGATGCAGGCTCTGGCCACACCCATCAAGTGGGTCGTGCCGCTCGATCACACGCCGCTCAACCGGTTTGTGGCGATTCTGTGGCCGGCTTTGGCGCTTTGGGTGCTGGCCGTGTTTCAGTTCCGGCGTCAGCGGCTTAGCGTGCTATTGGTCACCGTGTTCGCGGTGTTGTTGATTTGCACCGAAGTGTTCTATGCCGATGACCCCATGGGGGACAAATACAATCGCTTTAACTCCACGCTCAAGTGGTGGTCGTGGATTTATCCCGGTGTGCTGCTTGGGCTCGGATCGATCTTGCTGGGTGCCGGAGCTTGGCAGCGCGGGATTACGGCCGCCGTGCTGCTGCTGGTATCCACCCTCAGCATCGATCTGGCGGCGTATTGGTATTACAGCGACAAAGCTTCGCTGGGAAAATTTTCCGGCCACTACTGGCTGAGCAAGGATCAAGTCAATAAACAAATGCTGGATTGGCTCAAGGTGGCGCCCGACGGAATAGTGCTGGAGGGGCTGGAGGATGGCGGAGCTTATATGTCAACATCGGCGCTGACCTTGTTTTCCGGCAAACCGGCGGCCATCGGCTGGCCGACTCACGAAGATCAGTGGCGCGGCAATCCAGGGTTTATTGCCCATTATGCGGAACAAGCGCGCAGTTTTTATCATGGCACCTTACCCGATGCGCCGGCCTGGCTGGCGATGAACCGGATACGTTATATCGTGTGGGTGCGGCGCGACGAGACGCGCGATGCGGCGGCTCGTTACCGCATTCACGAACAGATCAGTGCCGCGTATCGCTGGAAGCCATTCTGGGTCAACGGCGACGACGAGCTGGGCATCTGGGTCCGTAAAGAGTGAGTCCACTTTATAGTCAAGGAGTGCGCCATGCACATCACCCTCGTTCACATTTGGGTTAAAGCGGAGCACGTTGAAGATTTCATTCGCGCGACGCGGCTGAATCATGAAAGCTCGATTCGCGAGCCGGGGAATGCACGCTTCGATGTGCTGCAAGTTCCCGATGACGGGACTCGTTTCATTCTTTACGAAGCGTATCGCACGGCGGAAGCCGCCGCGGCGCATAAGCAAACACCGCACTATCTGCTGTGGCGCGACACGGTGGCGCCCTGGATGGCGAAGCCACGCGAGGGCGTTCACTATCGCGGCTTGTTTCCGGCGCATGCGCAATGAATCCGCTTGCCAATTTTTCAATCGCGCGCTTACCGCGTATCGAGTTCGGCGCCGGGGTATTTGCGCAGACCGCGGGGTTTGCGGCGCAATTCGGATCACGCGCGTTGCTGGTCACGGGCGGCCGCTCGCTGCGCGCCGGTATCCATTGGGATGCGCTGCAAAGCGCGCTGAAGAAAAATAAAATGTCATGGATGGATACTCAGGTGCATGGGGAACCCTCGCCGGTGTGGGTCGACACGCTCGCCGCGCAGTTGCGCGCGGAGAATATCGACGTGGTCATCGGCATCGGCGGCGGCAGTGTGCTTGATGCGGCAAAAGCGCTCGCGGGGCTGTTGCGTGTCAATCATTCCGTCATGGATTACCTGGAGGGTGCCGGTCCCGAGTTGCCGTACGCGGGCCCAAGCGTGCCCTTCATTGCGGTGCCCACCACGGCGGGCACCGGCTCGGAAGCGACCAAAAATGCCGTGCTGAGTGTGCAGGGCGCCGCGGGATTCAAAAAATCCTTCCGGCACGAGTTGCTGGTCCCGCATTATGCCATCGTCGATCCGGAGTTACTCAAGACCTGCCCCCCGGAGTTGATAGCCGCCAACGGCATGGATGCGCTGACGCAACTGGTCGAATCCTATGTTTCGATTAAAAGCAATCCGTTCACCGACGCGCTTGCCTGGGATGGCATCGCGGCCGCCTGCGCCGGACTGCTCCCGTGGTACGAACAGGGCGCAGGTGCTGAAGAGGGGCGTGCACGTATGGCGTATGCCGCGTTGCTCTCGGGGATCACGCTGGCGCAAACCGGTCTGGGTTCGGTGCATGGACTGGCGTCGCCGTTGGGCGCATTTTTTCCCATCCCGCACGGCGTGGTATGCGGCACTCTGTTTGCGGCGGCGACGCAAATGAATATTCATGCGCTGCGTGCGCGCGCGCCAAATCATATCGCGTTAAAAAAATACGCGCGTATCGCGCGTCTGCTTGCCGGCGAAACAGCGGCAGACGATGAGGCCGCCGCCGATGCTTTGGTAAGCTGCCTGGACGATTGGACGCAGCGGCTCAATCTGCCGCGCCTGTCGAACTACGGCGTGGCGCGCGGCGATTTCACGCGCGTGGTGGCGAACTGCCGCGGGTCGAGCATGAAGACCAATCCGATTGTGCTTACCGATGCCGAAGTCGCAACGATACTGGAGCAGCGGCTGTGAGCCGCCTAACCCGCCGTGAATAATAGTTGAGACCGAATGAACATCATCTATATCGCAGTGACGCTGGCATTGCTGTGGTTGAACCTCGCGGGCGTGACATTAATCATGCGCCGCTGGATTGCGCCGTTCGCATTGGCGCGCTCGGCCGGTGTTCTGTCGCTGTGCCTGGTGTTGTTTTTTATCGAACATTTTATCGGCTTGGGTCAGCTCACCTGGCTGTGGCCGATCACCAGCGTGGTTTCCGCCGGAGTGCTGTGGCGCCAGCGTGCCACGCTCGCCGCCGCGGGTTTTTGGTGGGC
>CAZHHW010000081.1:9016-15426 GCA_964532385.1 uncultured Gammaproteobacteria bacterium
TTTCTGAGCGGCTTTGCGGTGAATGCGCCGGGTGCGCCGATTCGGCTGACGGCGCCCACCGACCACACGCCGCTGCATCAATTCATCGGCCAGCATTGGCCGCTGCTGGTGCTGATCGCGCTGGGCTTGTTTGCGCCGGGCACGCGCAAGTTCAGCGTGGCCATGGCCGTCACGTTCGGTCTGCTATTGCTGCTGTCCGAAGTGGTGTACGTGGATGATGTCACCGGCGACAAGTACGAACGCGCCAACACCACCATGAAGTGGTGGGGCTGGATTTGGTGCGGTGGCATCGCGAGTCTGGGCGCCCTGTGCCTGGGCAGTACGTCACGCGCGGTGCGCTGGACGGCCACCGTCACGCTGCTGCTGGTGAGCGTGTATGCCTACGACGTGGGCCGCTACTTTGTGCTCACCGGCAAAGAAGACCTGGGGCATCTATCCGGCCACTACTGGATGACACAAGACCCCACCAACAAAGCGCTGATCAACTATCTCAAGGATGCGCCCCACGGCATCGTGCTGGAAAACGAATACGGCAATGCCTATACCAACACCAGCCTGTACGGTTTGTTCAGCGGCAAACCGGTGTTGCTGGGCTGGCCGATCCATTTGCTTACTTGGCGCGGCGACGTGCCCGACGTATGGGCGCTCAACGCGCAGATCCAAAAATTCTACACGGGCGATTTAAGCTACAGCCTCGACTGGCTGCTGCTCAACGACGTTCAATACGTGGTCTGGAGCGGCACCGAAAACGATAAAAATCCCAAAGCCTTCGTAAAAATCCAGCAACTGATCGGCAGCCGTTACGCCTGGAAAGAATTTTATGCGGCCGATGAATATCGCGTCGGGCTGTGGGTGCGCGTACCGTGACATGACTCATTGAGAAAAATTCAGAAGCCAGGGAACGCCCGTCAAAATGAAACTATGCAAACGCTGCATCGTCAGCGGCCGCGTACAAGGCGTCGCATACCGCGCCACCACGCAACACCAGGCGCAAAAGCTCAATCTCAGCGGCTACGCCAGAAATCTTCCCGACGGGAGCGTCGAGGTCCTCGCCTGCGGAGCGGAGCTTGACGTTAATGCGTTATGCAACTGGCTGTGGGAAGGTCCGCGGCTGGCGGAGGTTAGCGATGTACAATGCAGCAGCGTTACGGATCAAGAGTTGAGCGGGTTTTTCATAGAATAGGAGAATATAGGGGCATGACGAAGGTCGGCCCTATCGATAGTTTAGTTTTCATTCGCACGGGAACTGATAGTGCGTAGCGTGCGCCATGCGCACGACACCGTACCCCGTGCGAACGTCGTGCGCATGGCGCACGCTACATGTGACGCGATGCTTCTGCGGAAATGATATTTCGTTTGGGCGTCTGGACAATTTTAAAGTCAAATGTTGACACTTCAAGCTTCGCGGCAAAAATGGTCAGCCCCCTCTCGATAGGCTAGTTTTCATTCCGCACGGGAAATTGGTCCGTTAAGTTCCGATAAAGCAAGAATGAACGCTGATAGTTTTCAGCACTGGTGGCCAAGCTGAGTTCGGCGCTGAGCTCATTGCGCATCGATTCTTCAAGCAGTGCGATATCAAGGTGGCCTGCTTCGAAGGCTCGCATATCCTGTTCACGGGTAGTCCGCGCGATCTGGACTCGCTGTTTTAGTGTCGAAATTATTTTTTCACCTTCAATCAGATTGGAAACCGATCTTCGTATATTTTGCTGTAATTCCAGGGTTGAATCTCGCTGCGTATTCGAAAATTGCATGCGGTCAAGATCGACCCTATCCATGGCGATGTGCCCTCGAGTATTTCCGATCGGGTAGTTGAGATTCAGGCTAATCCGGTAACCCGAGTCATCTCGATCCAGAGAGCGCATGGATTTTTCATCATCATTTCCCGCTACACGGTAACCCAGCCCTAGATTCAAATCCGGATTTGCCTGGTTATAGATGATTTCCTTGGCTAGCTGCAAAGAGCGGTCATCAAGCGCTAAAGCCTGCATTGCTATCGTTGCATTGATGAGCTTGTCGAGCTCCGCGTCATTAGTTGTATACTGTTGTTGCTGCAACAAATCACACACGAGTAATTCAGAACGCAAACGCGGCAGATCGTAGTAGGTCGACATTGCGACGCGTTGATTTTCCAAAAATGACTGCGCCCAAGCGAGTGCAGCGGCAGTTTCCGCTACATAACGTGAAGAGTGTTGAATATTGCGTGGTCCGCCAAGCGTTGCGGATTGTTGCTCTACCTTAGACGCTAACTCTAATGCTTGCTTGTGCGCAGACTCCTGCAATGAAGCGTCGAGCATACTCCCGCAGAGAGAAATAAACTGCTGATTCACCTCGACGAAAAATGATCGCTTGTTGCTTTGGTAGCCAAGTTTATTTCGTGCAAGTTCCAGTTCATTTTGTTCCAGATTACGGCGAGAGCTGTATCCGAACGCGTCGTTCCACAGAGGAACATTCACATTCGTGCTTACATCCGAGAAATAATTCTTATTCGATCCATCGCCGTATAAGCTCGAATACGATGATCCGTACCGTGAATAATTGTAAGAAATCGAGCCTGAAATGCCGGTCAAAATTGAGCGTTTGTTAAGCGAGACGCCGCCCCGCGTATTCAGCGAGCTGTATCGGTAGCTGTCATTACGATTATGGTCACGATTGAAAGATGTGTCTGCCGATAGAAACCAATCCGCTTCATGGATGCTTTTGTACTGAAGTTCCCAATACTGCGGGCTCAATTTAATCGATTGGTACCGCGGGTTGGTTTTAGCAACATGATCAAACAACTCTTCAAGAGTGATACCTTGCGCTATTGCGTTCAGTGCCGGCGATGCGAGACAAACAACAAGCAATACCTGACCAGCGAATTTCATATTCCCCCCTGCAGTGTAGTGAACAAACGTTTTTGTCGAGCAGATAATACTCGATTGCCGCGAAGCATGAATGCGTGATTTATCAATACGGTCTAAAAACCGTTTAATTGGTCTGAGTCCTTATGTTGTCAAAATATCAAGCAACTGTTCCACCGCGCTAAAACGCGCGTTCGCATCCGGCAGTTCTTTCACCACGCGCAGCTTTTCATTGCCGTCGAGTTTGTAAGTCTTGGGCTGTTTTTGGATCAGGGTGATGATTTTCATCGGGTCGATGTTGGGTTGCGGATTGAAAAGTAAACGTCCGCCTCCACCGGCGAATTCGATTTTGCGCAGGCCCAGCGGCGTGGCCTTGAGTTTGAGCTCGGTGATGCGGAACAGGTTTTTCGCGTTGTCGGGCAGCAGACCGAAGCGGTCGATCATTTCGACTTGCAGTTCGCGCAGTTCGTCTTGCGCGGGTGCGGCGGCGATGCGTTTGTACATGATCAGGCGTGCGTGCACGTCGGGCAGGTAATCCTCGGGGATCAGCGCGGGCACGCCCAGGTCGATTTCGGTGCCGTGATCCAGCGGCCTGTCAAGCTCGGGTTGTTTGCCGGCTTTCAACGCGCGCACCGCGCGCTCGAGCAACTCCACATACATGCTGTAACCGATCTCGTGCATCTGGCCGCTTTGATCTTCGCCCAGCAATTCACCCGCGCCGCGAATTTCCAGATCGTGCGTGGCGAGTGTGAAACCGGTGCCCAGGTCATGGATCGACTCGATGGCTTCCAGACGTTTCGCCGCGTCGGCGCTGATGGCGGCGCGTGGCGGAACAATCAGGTAGGCATACGCCTGATGATGCGAACGGCCGACGCGGCCGCGCAACTGATAAAGCTGCGCCAGGCCGAAGTGATCGGCGCGGTGCACGATCAAGGTGTTGGCATTGGGCACGTCGATGCCGGTTTCGATAATCGTGGTGCACACCAGGATATTGAAACGCTGGTGATAAAAGTCAAGCATGGCACGTTCCAGATCACGCTCGTGCATCTGCCCGTGCGCCACGCGTACTGTGGCTTCGGGCACCAGCGTTTCGATATCGCGCGCGGTTTTTTCGATGGTCTTGACATCGTTGTGCAGGAAATACACTTGGCCGCCGCGTTTGATTTCGCGCTGGCAGGCTTCCTGAATCAAGGTGTCGTTCCACTGCGTGATAAATGTCTTGATCGCCAACCTTCGCGCCGGCGGTGTGGCGATGATGGACAGGTCGCGCATGCCGGACAGCGACATATTGAGCGTGCGCGGAATCGGCGTGGCGGTGAGCGTGAGGATGTCGACTTCGGCGCGCAGCGCCTTGAAGCGTTCTTTCTGGCGCACGCCGAAGCGGTGTTCCTCGTCGATGATCACCAGGCCCAGGTTCTTGAACTTGATGCCTTCCTGAATGAGCTTGTGCGTGCCGATGATGATGTCGACCGTGCCCGCTTCCAGACCTTTAATGACCACGTCTTGTTCTTTTTTGGAGCTGAAGCGCGACACGCTTTCGACGCGGAACGGCCAGTCGGAAAAGCGGTCTTTAAATGTCTGGTAGTGCTGCTGCGCGAGCAAGGTGGTCGGCACCAGAATCGCCACTTGCTTGCCCGCGTGCACTGCGATGAACGCGGCGCGCAACGCCACTTCGGTTTTGCCGAAGCCGACGTCGCCGCACACCAGCCGGTCCATGGGTTTGGCTTTCTGCATGTCGGCGAGCACCGCGAGAATGGCTTCTTCCTGATCGGGTGTTTCCTCGAACGGAAAGCCGGAGGTAAACGCGCGGTAATGTTCGTCGACCGGATAGGCATAACCCTGGCGCGCTTCGCGGCGCGCGTAAATCTCCAGCAATTCGGCCGCCACGTCGCGCACCTGTTCGGCGGCTTTGCGTTTGGCTTTTTCCCACTGGCCGCTGCCCAGCTTATGCAGCGGCGCATGCTCGGGCGACATGCCGGTGTAGCGGCTGATCAAATGCAGCGACGACACCGGCACATAGAGTTTGTCGCCGCCCGCGTATTCGAGCGCGAGGAACTCGGTGTCGACATCACCGAGATTGAGTTTTTGCAGGCCCAGATAACGGCCCACGCCGTGGTCTTCATGCACCACCGGCGCGCCGAGCGTGAGATCCGCCAGACTGCTGAACACCGCTTCGGCGTCGCGGCCGCGTTTCTTGCGGCGGCGGCGTTGCATCGCGTGTTCGCCGAACAATTGTGTTTCGGCGATGACCGCAAGCGGCGGCTGCTCGAGTAACAAACCTTGTTCGAGCGGCGCCACTGTCAAGCCAAGGCACTCATTGCTTGCGGCGAAGGCGGGCCAGTCCTCGAACGCGGCGGGATGCAGATCGCAGCCGCGCAGCAGTTCCAGCAGCGTTTCCCGCCGGCCGGTGGTTTCGGCGGCGAACAACACACGTCCGGGAAATCCGGCGATGAATTGTTTGAGAGCGTCGGTGGGGTGCGCAGCGCGCACGTCGAGCGTCAGACGCGCCGGTGCACCGGTGCTGTAATTAATACCGCTGGTTTGCTCGTCGAACGCGAAATGTTGCATGCGCACGCGCGGAAAACGTTTGAACTGACCGAACACTTCATTGGCCTGCAGAAACATTTGCGGGGGCGGCAGCAATGGGCGGTCGAGGTTGTGACGGTGCTGTTCGTAACGCTGGTTCACCGTGCTCCAGAACCCTTCCGCGGCCTCTTCGCTGCCGTCGGCGGACACGATCAAGCTGTTGGAAGGCAAATAGTCGAACAGCGTGCTGGTGGTTTCGAAGAACAACGGCAGGTAATATTCGATGCCCGCAGGCGCCAGGCCTTTACCCACGTCGCGGTACAGCGCGTTTTTTAATACCTCCACATCGAAGGCGACGCGGAAGTTGTGGCGAAAGCGTGCGATGGCCGCTTCGTCCAGCGGCACCTCGCGCGCAGGCAATAGGCGCAAGTTCTTGACTTTTTCCAGCGAGCGCTGGGTTTCGGGGTCGAAGCTGCGGATGCTTTCGATTTCATCGCCGAATAAATCGATGCGATACGGCGTCGCCGTGCCCATCGCAAACAGGTCGAGCAGATTGCCGCGCACCGCGAACTCGCCGTGCTCGTACACCGTCGACACGCACTGGTAACCGGCCGCCTCGAGGCGCGTGCGCATCTTGGCCATGTCCAGCGTCTGGCCGACATCCAGCATCAGGCTGTGGCGGTCGAGAAAATCGCGCGGCGCGAGCCGCGTCATCAGCGTGGTGATGGGCACGATCAGCACGCCACGCTGCAATTGCGGCAACTGATACAGCGCGGCGAGGCGCTCGGAAATAATGTCTTGATGCGGCGAGAACGCGTCGTAGGGCAGGGTTTCCCAATCGGGAAAACTCAACACCGGCACGTCCGGATTTTTGCCGAGGTAGAAGCGCAGCTCGTAGTCGAGGCGATTCGCGGTGAGCGTATCCGCCGTGACAACCACCAGCGGCCCGCTTTGCGCACGCGCCGTGTTGGCGAGAATCAAACCATAACTGCTGCCGTACAACCGGCCCCAGTGCGTGACGTCGCCAGGTTTAGCGCTGTACTG
>CAZHHW010000082.1:0-2672 GCA_964532385.1 uncultured Gammaproteobacteria bacterium
CGGGCTTGTTTGGCCAGGTCGGCATAACGCGGGATGGCCACCGCGGCGAGCAGGCCAAGGATCAAGATCACGACCACCAATTCGATCAGGGTAAAACCTGCTTGCTGCTTCTTCATGGTTACCATCTCCACTTGAGTGTTAGTTCAGATTAAAATATTTGTCATGACCATGTACCGGTCGTCGTTACAGTCCATGTTCGTTCCACTTGTACGGTTCGAGCGCCACCAGCCGCGCGCCTACGATTCCTTGATTTTTCCGTCCTGTCCGCGCTGCTTCGATGTCCAGGCGCACCGCGAAACGCGCCTGGTCCGGATTCGCCGCGCCGCCGCGAAAATTCGCGGTGTTGTAGACGCGATATACCAGCACTTGTGTGCGCAGGTCGTAATACCATTGACCGCCGCGAACTTCGCTTGCATCGGCCACCGCGCCCGCATAAGTATTTGGTGTTTCGGCAAGCTGCTGCATCGGGTTGCTGTTCGCCAGCGCCTCGAGACCGCTGCGGTCGCCTGCCAGTAAAGACTCCGCAACCTTCATGCCGAGTGCGCTTTGAATGCTTCCAATCACGCTTTCCATAGCGGCACGTTCGGCCTTAACTTGAATCGCCCACAGCCGCTCGAACGCAATTGTTGACAATACGGCGATGATCGAAATGACCACAACCAGCTCCAGCAGCGTGAAACCTTTTTCACGGGTCATGATTTGATATTTAATGCGCGGAGTGGCGACCATGACGGGAGGGAAAACCTCAACCTCCGCGCGACGCGCGCGCCAGATCCCACATCGGCAGGAACACGCCCAGCGCGAGAATCAGCACCATGATGCCGATCACCACGATCAGGATCGGCTCGATAGCGCTGCTCAGATTCTTCAGGCCGTAATCGACTTCGCGTTCGTAGAAATCGGCGACCTCGATGAGCAAATCATCGACCGCGCCGGTTTCTTCGCCGACCGCGATCATCTGCAATACCAGCGGCGGAAACAGCGCGGTGCCCGCGGCGGTGCGGGTGATGCTTTCGCCGCGTTCGATGCCTTCGCGCATGTGCGAAATGCGCGCACTGACGAAATCGTTATCGACCGCGCGGCTGACCACGGTGATGCCTTGCACCAGCGGCACGCCCGACTTGATGGTGACGGCCAGCGCGCGCGCAAAGCGGCCGAGCGTCGCGCGCATCAGCAGACCACCCACGATGGGCAGATGCAGCATAAGCTTGTGCCAGTAATAACGGCCTTGCGTGGTGCCGGTGTACCAGCGTGCGCCCAGGACCAGCAATCCCAGTCCAAGCAGCATCACGGGCCAGTACGTGACAGAAAAATTCGACACGCCGATCAGCATTTTGGTTGCCCAGGGCAACTCGGCTTTGAAGCCCGCATAGATTTTGGCGAAGGCGGGGATGACAAAAATGTTGATGACGACCATGGCCACGGAAATCGCGATCAACACCATGGTGGGGTAACGCAAGGCCTGCTTGATGCTCTCGCGCGTAGTGCGTTCGCGGTCCAGATAGGCTGACAGTTGCAGAAACGCGGCGGGCAGGCTGCCGGTGGTTTCACCGACCTGCACCATGCTGATGAACAGCGGCGGGAACACGTCATTGTGGCGGTTCACGGCCGCGGTCAAGTCCATGCCGGACTCCAATCCCTCGCTGATACTGCCGATGACTTTGGCCAGGGTGGGATTTTGCGAGCTGTCGCGCAGGCCGTGCAGCGCCTGCAAAATCGGCACGCCGGCTTTCAGCAGGGTATACATCTGGCGGCAGAAAAAAATCTGGTCGGTCAGCGCGATACTGGTCTGATTCAGTTTGCGGCGCAGCGCACGCAGCCCCGCCAGCAGGTCGCGGCTTTCATGAGCGGCGATGATGTCGATGGGCGTGATGCCATTGCCGAAAAGCTGATCGGCCACGGCATTGGGGCTGGCGCCCTCGACGCGTCCGCGCACCGCCTCGCCGCGGCGGTTACGTCCGGTGTAGTCAAATACCGGCACGGTTTTATCCTTCCATGCCGAAGGTCACGCGCATGACTTGATCGAGCGTGGTCAGACCGCGTGCCGCCAGTGCGATCGCGCTGCGCCGTAAACTCTGGTAGCCCGGCTGTGCACGGGCTGCCTGCGCGAACTGCAACGCGTCGCCGGTATGCAGCGCCCGCACCAGGGTTTCGTCCATCGCGAGCAGTTCGTAGATGCCGATGCGCCCCTGATAACCGGTGCTGTTGCAGTAGGTGCAGCCGCGTCCGCGTTGAAATTTAAGATCGTCCGCCTGCGCGCCCAGCTCGCTGCGCAGCAGGGCGCTGGCCGTGACATCCGGTTGAAAAGGTTCCGCACAGCTTTCGCAGATCTTGCGCACCAGCCGTTGCGCGACGATGGCACGCAGCGACGCGGCCATCAAAAACGGTTCCGCGCCCATGTCCATCAAACGCGCAATGGTGGAGATCGCGTCGTTGGTGTGCAGGGTCGACAGCACCAGATGCCCGGTCATCGCCGCGCGCAAGGCGATTTCCATGGTCTCGGTGTCGCGGATTTCGCCGACCAGAATAATGTCCGGGTCTTGACGTAAAACCGCGCGCAGCACGCGCGCGAAATTCAAATCGATTTTTGTATTGACCTGCACCTGATTGATGCCGGGCAGGCGGTATTCCACCGGGTCTTCCACCGTGACCACCTTGCTGGTGGGACGATT
>CAZHHW010000082.1:2772-15138 GCA_964532385.1 uncultured Gammaproteobacteria bacterium
TCGGCGATATCCAGACCGGCCATGAGCTTGACGCGCGACAGCAACGCGGTGGCGATGCGGCGTTCGGCGGTGGTTTGCAGGCGCAGAATGCCGTCGATGCGGAAGCGGATGCGCAGTTCGCGCTCGTCGGGTTCGATGTGAATATCCGAGGCGTTGACCTGTACCGCGTCTTCGAACACCGTTTGCAACAATTTGACAACCGGGGCATCGACCAGACCATCGCCCGCCGCCAGTTGCCGCAGGTCGACATCGTAGGACGACATTTCCTCTTCGAGTTCCTGCGCCAGACCGGAAATTTCTTCGGTGCGCCGGTACATCAGGTCGATGGTCTTGACTAAATCCGATTCGCGCACCACGGCAAGGCGCAGTGGCCGCCTTAGTACGCGTGTCAGTTCGTCGTACGCAAAAATATCGGTGGGATCGGACATGCCCACCAGCAGGCCGTCTTTGCCGTCTTCAAGCGCCAGAACCCGGAAACGGCGCGCCTGCGCCTCGGGAATGATGCGGACCACTTCCGCGTTGACGTGGTAGCGTTTCAGGTCGATGTAGGGAATCTTCAGTTGCTGCGCCAGAAAATCCAGCATCTGGTCTTCGCTGATGTAGCCGCTTTCGATCAGCACGCGGCCCAGCTTGCGGCCGCTTTGCTTTTGCGCCGCGAGCGCCGCCGCGAGTTGCTCGGCGGTAATGATCTTGTGTTCGATCAACAGATCGCCGATGCGAACCTTCTTTGGCCGAAAATTTACTGCCGACATGGTCTACCTGCCCGCACGCAATCCGCGTGCATGGTTCTGTATGGGTGCGCCGCATGGCGCGAGACTACGGTAGTTTTACGGCAGAACCTTCCGCTTCATGAGTCAAATCATGGCGGGGTAGAGGTATGTGTTTATCAAGAATGATGCGGGAATTATTGTTTCGGCAGCGCGGGCGGCGCGCCCCAGGGACCCGCGCGCACCAGCCGCAAGGCGCCTGGCGTTGATTTTAATTTTGCCGCTGCTCCGCCCGCGCCGAAGTCAAGCGTGTAGGCGTAGTCTTCGGCCTTTGGTTTTTCGCTGCGGCTCCAGAACACACCGCCGGGTGTGTTGGGAAAAACCGTGGCGTTGATCCTGTGCCCGGCGCAGGCCAGCTCGACAATCGAGGCGAGTTCAGGGACCAGCGGGATACGCCAGTCATGATGGCCGGCATAACCTTCCAGGTTGAAGGTCTCTTTGATCCAGTCGGTGTCTTGCCAGGCGTAGCGAGCCGCATTTCCCGTGCAGGTGCCTGCCTCCCATGTTTGTCCCAGCGAACAGCGCATCCAGACCAAGCCGGTTTGCTTGTCCAGCACCGACCCGTCAGTCCCGGTTGTAAAACGTTCCGTGGGTGTGGACGCAGGGCGTGTACCGGGTTTACAGGCGTCCGCATCCGCATGGGTTGCGGTGGCGCCCAGCAGGCTAAACCAGCAGCAAAGGACAGAAAGCAAATTGGTTTTCATAAGCGGCATCATGCTTGGAATGAACACCGGATTTGCCGGAGCGAACCTTCCGGCAAATCCGGTCATGACATTAATCCAGATTCACAGCTCAATAACCGCCGCGATCAGGATAGCCGGGTCCGGATTTAACCGGCACACCGGTGGACTGCTCGTCTTTTGCAAGATCGATTTTCACGCCTTGATGCATGTAGGTTGCGTACGCTTCCATGGAAACCATGTCGGCGCTGTCGGAAGCCAACGGCTTGCCTTGCATGGGAACCGTGATGCACCAATTGATCATGTCACGCAGCGTACCCACCTTGCCCAGGTTGGTCTGGTACTTCGGCCAGGTGTGGGGATTGGTGGCCGAGCCGTCGGGATGGCAGTTACCGCAGGCCAGACCGTTGCTGCCCAGCTTGCCGTTGTGCCACAAGGCATCCCCGTTGGCGACCGACTTCATTAATGCATTCCATTCATCGTCCGCTTGCACCGCGGTGCGTGGATCCTTCGCGTGCGCGCTTGCGCCCAGCAAAGCCGCCACTGTAATTGCCGTGATCACCCCGGCTTTCGATCGTGATTTGATATGTTTCATGGTGATTCTCCCAGGCTAGAGTTTGAGGCCGCGGCGGACGTTTTCCGGCAGTAGATGAGCGAACTCACGATAGTTCAAAAGACCATCGAAATCCGCCGACACCGAGAGCCCGTGCGTGCCCATGCCGTCTTCGAAATTACCCGGGTCCGCGCGATTCATCCTGATGCTGGGATAAGGCAATTCGACCGGCGGGTACGGCCAGGGCCAGGAGGTTGACATTAATCCGGCCGAGCTGATGTTGCCGATCTTGTTGTACACCACTTGGTGCACGTGCCCGTGGATGGAAATGACCTTGTCGAATTTTCGCAGGATTGCGCGGATTTCCGGTGCGTCGGAAGTCTGGAAATTCCAGCGCGGGTAGTAATCCCACAGAGGCGAGTGCGTTACAACCACCACCGGCGTATCGGGGGTGATGTTTTTCACGTCCTTGGCCAGCCATTCCAATTGTTGTGCTCCGACCCCCCATAGCCCGCACTTGTGGCATTCCAGTTCTTCCATGCGCCCCATGCGTTCCGCCGGGGTCAGACCCGCCATGGTCCAGAAGTCCGGCACCAGAATGGAATTCATGCCGATGAAGTGCACGCCCTTATGATCGAAAGACCAGTGATCATCGCCGAAATGTCCTCGCCAGGCTTTGCCGAGGTCAAGGTAGTAATCGTGTTCGCCTGGAATCACGATGTATTTCATTTTGAGTTTATCGAGCAGCTTCTTGCCCTTCGATAGTTCGCTGTCCTTGCCGGATTGCGCAATGTCGCCCGCATACAGAACAAAATCGGGAAGCGGATTCATCGCATTGATGTCGGCCACGCCCTTGGCCAAAAATCCATCAAAGCGGTGATCGGCGATGTCGTACAGATGAGTGTCCGTCAGGATTGCAAAAGTAAAAGGTGTAACTTTCTTGGTCGCGGCCTGTGCGACACCTCCTAGGCCAAAAAAGCTGGTGGCGGTGGGTGCAAACGTTCCAGTGAACAAAGTTCCTGCGGCCATTGTCGTCGACATGCCAAGGAACTGTCTTCTCGATATTTTTTCCATTGTTGATTACCCCTTTGTTTAAACGTGAAACGAATGGAAACATCAGGCGTGGTTCAGGACTGACCGAATTGTTAATCCACGCTTAAATTAATTTAGACGTGGACTAAATCTAAAAATACCAACGCGTTGGCATTTTTTTATGCGGGTATTGACTGAAGAGGGTACAGGTCTTGCTTAACGATCGAGATCATTCGGGTCGTTTATTGATATTTATGCTTGGGGCGGTGCCCTTGGGAGCGCAGCCTGGCCTCATGCTAATAAGCGGGCTGGAAGCCCGCGTTCCATCCAAGCATGTCAGTCCCGGCGTGTGGCCAGCCAGATGATATGGCGCGCGCCGCCGGCGGCGCCGCGTGCGCGAACGCGTTTTTCTTGCACATCGAAGCCGACCTTGGCCAGACGTTGTGTAAACGCCGGGTCATAGCCCGCCGACCACACCGCCAGCACACCGCCTGGGCGTAAAGCCGCGTGCGCGGCGTTCAAACCGTTCAATGTGTAGAGCCAATCGTTTTCCTTGCGAGTCAAGCCTTCGGGTCCGTTGTCGACATCCAGCATGATGGCGTCGTAGGCGCGTGTTTCCTTGCGCAGGATTTTTGCCACATCCAGTTCGCGAATCTGTACGCGCGCGTCGAGGAGCGGATGTCCGGCAAGATGGCCAAGCGGTCCGCGGTTCCAGACCACCACCGCAGGAACGAGTTCGGCGACGATGATTTCCGCGCTATCGCGCAGCGTGCGAATTGCCGCCGCCAAGGTGTAACCCATGCCCAAGCCGCCGATCAGGACGCGCGCGTCCGGCCGCAGGGTCACGTGCGCGCAGGCAAGTTCCGCGAGCGCTTGTTCAGAACCGTAAACACGGCTGTTCATTAATTCCTGATTACCGGCGCGAATGGAAAATTCTGTATCGCGTTGCAGCAAATGCAGGTGTTCGCCATCGCCGGGAGCTTGCGCGCTATCAAGCAAAGTCCAGCGGTTCATGGCTTTGGCACAAGCGGATTGCCGACATGCTGTGCAAAAAGTGCGCGCCTCATATTCAGGACCGAATCAGTAAAGGCTGGTAACGGCGGGGAAGCCGGGACAAGTGAATTTCATGCGGTGCAGACGCTGATTCAAGACAAAGCCAAATTGATCTATCCATTTAGAATCCAAGCGTGAAGTCCATGAGCGGTCCGCATGTAATATTCGTATGCGCACACAACCTCAATATAATAACCGGGTGCTCAAAAATATTGTTGATAAACGCAAGCAGGTTGAATGTGTCGCGCGGTTCACGCTGCACTACTGATGGCGCACACTGCATAAAGATCAATCCCATGTGGCATCGATAGTTGAATGGAATCACATTAATCACCATGCGCAAACTGATCACGATTTTGTTCGTATTTTTTTGCGGTGAACTCAATGCGGGTCTTCAAGAAGGTTTGGCTGCGTATCAACGGGGCAGTTATGCGCTTGCCGAACGTGAGTTTCGCAGCGCCGCGGCCGGCCGCAATACGCAGGCGATGTACAGTTTGGGTTTGATGTATGAGCGCGGCCACGGCGTGCGGCAAGATGATGCGGAGGCGGTAACGTGGTATCGCAAAGCCGCCGAACAGGGGAATGCACCGGCGCAAAATAGCCTCGGATTGATGTATTCGAATGGACGCGGTGTAAAGCAGGACGATGCAGAAGCCGTCGCCTGGTTCAGCGAGGCGGTCGAGCAAAAGCATGCCGAGGCACAGAATAATCTGGGAGCCATGTACGAAAACGGCCGCGGGGTGGCTGCGGACGATCAGGCGGCGGTGAGGTGGTATCGCAATGCGGCGGAACAAGGGCATGTTGAGGGGCAATACAATTTGGCCCGCATGTACCAGAACGGCCGTGGCGTAAAGCAAGACTATGTTGCGGCATTAAAATGGTACCGCAAGGCTGCGGAGTACGGTAATGCGGACGCGCAGTATGGTTACGGCTTTATGATTGCGAATGGCTACAGTGTGCCGCGGGACGATGTCGAAGCGCTCAAGTGGTATCGCGCGGCGGCGGGACAGGGCAATGTTCATGGGGAAAATGCGCTGGGCTTCATGTACGAACACGGCCGCGGTGTGCGGCGCAGTGACTTCGAGGCCGTGGCGTGGTATCGCAAAGCGGCGAAGCACGGCTTGGCTGCGGGTCAAGTCAATTTGGCCGGGATGTATGCGCGCGGGCGTGGCGTGCTGCGCGACGATGCAATGGCGATCGCCTGGTATCGCAAGGCGGCAATGCAAGGATTTGCGAATGCTCAAAACCACCTGGGATTGATTTATGCCCGTGGCGGTGTGAAACAGAATGATACAGAAGCCGCCGCCTGGTACCGCAAGGCGGCGGAGCAAGGGCATGCCGACGGCCAGAATAATCTTGGTGTCATGCTTGAGACCGGGCGCGGTGTGCAGCAGGATATTACCGAAGCAGCGGCATGGTATCGCAAGGCAGCGGAGCAGGGGCACATCGCCGCCCACTATAATCTAGGCGTGCTGTACGCGCATGGGCGCGGCGTGCCGCAGGATGATACCGAGGCCGTGAAGCTGTATCGCGTGGCTGCGTTGCAGGCACATGCCGGCGCACAAAACAATTTGGGCAACATGTATGAAAATGGCCGGGGTGTGCCGCAGGATTATGCCGAAGCATTGCTTTGGTACCGTAAAGCGGCCGATCAACGCCATGCTGATGGACAAAATAATCTCGGCGTGATGTATGCGAAACTGGCCGGACAGGAGTTCCGCAAGACCTTGGCGGTCGGCGACGATACCCACTGCGGGCTGGTAATTGAAGTCAAGACCCCCATCGCTAAGATTCAAACCGTAATCGGCGAACTGTGGATGAAAATCAGTCAACTTTATCCTGCACGTACTCTTCCATGCCGGTTCGTCAATCATGTTTACCAGGAGCCTTGATTCTGGAAACACCCGACCCTTACGAAAAAATTTTGGCCTTCATGCAGCTCTATGCAGCGAGCGAGGAATAGATATGACGAATCCGATGACGGTGGATGCAATTGGCGAACGGCTTATCGAGTTGGAAACGCGTCTGGCATTTCAAGACAATACCAGCAACGAGCTCAATGACGCGGTCACCGCACAAGCACGCCGGATTGCGCAACTGGAGCGTGCTTTGACGATGCTGCAAAGGCAAATGCAAGCCATGGCGCCGCCACTGACCGCACCCGCGAGTGAAGAAACCCCGCCGCCGCATTACTAACGCCGCCGGTTTTTTATTTTGACCTGCACAGTTGCAGCCTGCTAACGTGGCCGCTTTATTTCATACAGCTGAGGATTTTTCATGTTCGCAAAGACAGTAATGGCAATGGCATTGACCATGATCGTAGCGGGCGGCACCGTGGCAGCGGCGGCCGATGCGGCGTCGAAAACCGTTGAAGCGTTAAATGTCGAGAAGGCCAAACTTAATGGCAAGCAGGTGGCGTTCAAGGGCAAGGTGGTCAAGGTCAACAACAACATCATGAAGAAAAACTTTCTGCATATTCAGGACGGCACCGGTAAAGAAGGCACCAACGATGTGACCGTGACCAGCGCGCAGACGGCGAAAGAAGGCGATCAGGTGAGTGTGGTCGGCAAGGTCATGCTCGACCGTGATTTCGGTTCGGGCTACACCTATCCATTGATTATCGAAGACGCGGTCATCACCGCGGCGAAGTAGTTATCCGCTGAATTGCGGGAGCGCGGACATCGCGCTCCCGCACCGCATTCAAAACCGTGACGCGTTCAGCGTGACGTCCGCTCCCGTCCAGGCTTTCTTGAAACGCGCTTCCACGGCGGCGAGATCCTTGGTTTTTTTCTGCGCTTCGAGGCTGAGTTTCAAGCCGTAAAGCGACCAGCCGTTTTCCGGATTGCGTACAAGGTCCTCGAGGTAGACTTTTTCCGCATCGGCGGCTTTGCCTGCCGCAAGCAAGCTGGCGCCCAGACGCTGGCGCACCGGTTGAAACCAGTCCGGCGGTTCGTCGTAGGTCAAACCGTCTTCGGTTAACGCGGCCTGCCGCAATAATTTTATGGCGTCGTCGAGGTGGCCGGCGTGCTGTTCGATGTCGGCTTTCAGGATTTCGCCCGCCAGTCCCAGCAGGACTTTCGATGAATTAAAACCTGCCATGTGATCCGCAGGCTGATCGGCAACCAGCTTGCTCAACGCGGCCGATTCGGCGCGGGCTTTATCGGCATCCTTCTTTGCGTTATAAGCCAACCCGCGCGTGAAGTGCCAGATACCTTTTGTGAAGTTCAAGCCCTCGGCCGGTTGCGGTTCTTTTAATATTTCATCCCATTTGCCAAAGCGCGCCAATGCGTATAGGGGCGCGGGAATAAAAGCTTCCGCCGGCGGCACTTCTTTGAGCACTTCAGCCGGGATATTGGCTGTGAGCTGACGCGCCGCTGTAATCGCCGCGGCGCTGCGGCCTGCGGTCATGTTGGCGAAGTATAAAAAGTGCAGGTTATGGTTGTAGTACATCAAGGGATAAATGCCTTGCGGGTTCCGGTCCTTGATATATTTTTCGTCGGTGTGCGCGGCGTGCTCATTGGCGGTGATGGCTTCCTGATACATGCCCACGCGCACGAAAGTGTGCGCGGGCATATGCACCAGGTGCCCGGCGCCCGGCATCAGACCGGGCAAGCGCTGCGCGCAGGCGAGCGCACGCTGCGGCTGGTGTGAAGCTTCGACCGCGTGAATATAGTAGTGGCAGGCGCCGGGATGATTTTCGTCGCGCTTGAGGGTGGCTTCGAGTGTGGCGACGATTTCATTGGCGGCGCCTTTGGGCTGACCATCGGCAGCCCAGTAATCCCACGGTTGCAAATCCATCAGGCTTTCCGCAAACAAGGTCGTGACATCGGTGTTTTGAGGGAAACGCTGCGCGGCTTCGCGCATGGCTTGCGCATAGGCTTGATCGCGCGCCGCACGGTTGTCGCCCGGCACCTTGGCGTAGCGTTGTGCCAAGGCGTTGATCAAAGCGCGTTCGACCACCGTGGTTTTAACCGCCTTGCTCAGAGCCAGCGCTTTTTGCGCCAGCTCATAAGCGGCAGGTTCCTGTTTGAGATCCATCGGCATGTTGATATTTGGCCCCATCGCCAGGGCTTGACCCCAATAACACATCGGACATTTAGCATCGAGTTCGGCCGCCTTCTTGAAAGAGGCGATGGCCTCGTCGTGATTGAAGCCGTAAGTCAAACGCAAACCTTGGTCGAAATACTGTTGTGCGGCCGAAGATGTTGTGCTGATTTTCTGGTGATGAGTTCCTAAATTGTCATACAGTGGCACGCTGGTGGGTGCGGAGGATTCCGCGCCGGCCGCGCCGCTGAATGCACACAAGGTCAGAGCAACAAGATAACGGTTCATGCCATTCCTCCGTATTGATGAAAAGGGTATGTCGCAGAATGCCTGCGCTGCTCGAAGCAGTGCTGGGAATCATCAGTCGCGCATGTGGCGCAAACCTTACGCCGTTCGTCACCGGAAAAAAAGTGGCGGTGGCCGCTGCGATAACTCACTACACTATGCGTCACCCCGATGAGTTGCGGTTATGCCAATCCGTTTCGACGCCACCGAATTACAAATCATGTCGTCTCGCACGCAGGGCAGGGTTGCACGCAACAGGATATTTTACGTTTTCTGCGCCGGGCTGTTCAGCGTAATCAATGGTTGCGATTCCGGACCGCCGCCCATACCGGCTGTCCCCGCCGCCGTCAATTTGCCGCAAGCGCGCGCCGATGCCATGGTGCTGATTCCCGCCGGTGAATTTATTATGGGCAGCGAAAAGCTCGATACCGAAAACAAGGCGCGTGAATTCGGTTACAGCCAGCCGTGGTATGTGGACGAGCATCCGCAGCGCAAGCTGTCGCTGCCCGCGTATTACATCGACCAATTTGAAGTCAACAACGCCGCCTTTGCCAAGTTCATGTTTAGCAGTGGACGCGGCAACACTAAATTGTTGAGCGAGCAAATCCCTAAACAACCCCCCGGGTGGGCGAATCAGCCGGTGGCCAACATCGTGTGGCAATACGCTTACGACTACTGCGCATGGGTGGGTAAACGTTTGCCTAGCGAAGCCGAATGGGAGAAAGCCGCGCGCGGCAGCGATGGGCGCGACTACCCGTGGGGCAACGCCTGGGACGCCACGCGCGCCAATGCCGGCGGGGGGAGCGGCGTGCTGCCGGTCGGATCATTTACCAAGGGCGTTTCCCCTTACGGCATACATGACATGGCCGGCAATGTTTCCGAATGGGTGCAGGACTGGTACCAGCCGTATCCAGGTGCGGATTTTAAAAGCCAGTGGTACGGCGAGACTCACAAAGTCGTGCGCGGCGGGGGCTGGGGCGGCATCGGCCACTATGCGGTGCCGTATTTTTATCGCACCTCGTTTCGCGACTACGAACAACCTGATCGTGCGTTTAACGATATTGGTTTTCGCTGTGCGAAAGATGCGGGGCGGTAGCGTGTATTGGAGCGCGGGCTTCCAGCCCGCAAAAAAAGCGGCCAAGATGGCCGCGCTCCGTCAAAACACTTTGCTCACCGTAGGTCCGTACTTGGCCGGGAGTTGAGAGAATCAAACTCCGTGGAGATGCATAGACGCTTTCTTGTTGCTACCTTGTGTGCGAAGGATGCGGCTCGCATTGAATAGGAAAGGATAATGTCAAAACCTGACAGCCGGTCTCGCCGCGAGACCGGCCCAGGGTCAAGTCTGGTTAAAACTCGAATTCCACATAGGTTTTCAGTGCGACATCGTCGGACTTTTCGTTCAGGCCGAATGCCACGCCAAGGTTAATCCACAGTTCGGGTGCCAAGTTGTATTCGAATGTCGGCACCAGGTAGTGTTCTTTTTCGCCGGGGCGCATGTGAGCAATTTCACCCATGTTGCCATAGGCTTCCATACCCACGTTCAATCCCGGGTTGACCTTCATATACAAGCCCGTGGCGTATTCGAATTCCAAGGGTTCGACATTGCCCGCGCCACCGAGAACTTTTTCAAATTTCGGGTTCAGGCGTAAATCCCAGTCGGTCCATTGGTGTTGCAGAATGATGCGGGCTTCGAGTTTATCGGCCACGTCGCCGATGTAATCTTCACGCGGCGCATAATATTCAAAATAGATCGACGCATCGAAAAAACGCTCGGCATCTTTGAAAAGCTTCACGCGTGAAACCACGCCGCGGGTTTGCGCGTATTGAGGTCCGTCGCCTTTAGCTTGCTCAAAATCGCTGTACACGCCGATCGCAAAGTTGTCGCTGATACCGTATTCCAATTCCAGCGTATGACCTTTCATGCCTTCGCGAGCCATCGCTTTGCCGACCACGCTGGTACCCAGATCCGATTGCGCGATGTAGTCAAAAAAATACACGACTTCCATTTCATTTTGTTTCGGCTGTCCGGCGCCATAAACCTTGAAATGGTTTGCTTGCGCCATGCTGCTTGCCAGCAACGCGGCCGACGACAGGGTGGCTAATGCGGAATATTTTATTAACGTCGTTACGGATTTCATTTCCTTCTCCCTTTTGTGGTTAGTTATCGCGAAGACTCGCGATCCTTGCGTGCGCGTAGCGCGCGCCGGCGGGAGAATACTGACTTTACTGGATGAAACAAAACTGAATTCTGTGTTGATCACGTTATAATTTCCGCCCATGGACCCCATGATTAAAAAATCCACGCCACGGGCTGTGGTGCTGCTTTCCGGAGGTCTTGATTCCGCCACGTGCCTGGCTATTGCAAAACAGCATGGCTATGCATGTTACGCGTTGAATTTTGACTATGGACAACGGCATCGCGCGGAATTGGCGGCGGCGCAGCGGGTGGCGAATCAACTGGGCGCGCTCGAATACCGGGTCGTTAAAATCGATCTTGCCGGAATGGGTGGATCCGCGCTCACTGATGTCAACATTGAGGTGCCCATGCAGCCGGGCGTTGGAATCCCGGTGACTTACGTGCCGGCGCGCAACACGGTCTTCCTGGCGTTGTCGCTGGCATGGGCCGAGGTATTACAGGCGCGTTCTATTTTTATCGGCGTGAACTCGATCGATTATTCCGGCTATCCTGATTGCCGCCCCGAGTACATCGCGGCTTTCGAGCGCATGGCGAATCTCGGCACCAAAGCAGGTATTGAAGGCGAGAGCTTTAAAATCGAAACTCCGCTGATGCATTTAACCAAGGGACAAATCATTCGCGAGGGCATGCGTCTGGGGGTTGACTATGCATCCACGGTGTCATGTTACTCGGCCCAAAACGATGGCCGCGCCTGTGGCCGGTGCGATGCCTGCCGCTTTCGCGCGCAGGGGTTTGCGGATGCGGGCGTGCGCGATCCGACCAAGTATTAACAGAACAGGTTTCATCATCACAACGAAATGCGACATTCGAGGTACCGGTAGATATCATTTATTCCAATGGTCGTAAGCATACTTGCGCGCGGTTTGGCTTACACCAGCTCTGCGATGAACATCGCATTTAATACTTCAAATGCAGTGCTATAAATCGGCAGCACGATACGTTACGATTCGATTTAAAATATTCAGGGGTAATGGGGGCATTAATGGAAGCTAAGTCTAGGGCTGTTTTTTCTATTTTTTTCTGCATTTTATTTTCCCTTCCCGCTGCGGCGGACCTGATCTTGACATCACCGCCGCGTGAATCCGCAGCGCGTGGTGAAGAGCTTTACGGTCCGCTCGCACAATTACTGACAGTCCAGTTGGGACAACCTGTGGTTTATGAGCATGCCCGCGACTGGATCGAATATTCGACCCGGATGAAACAGGATAAATACGACATTGTTTTTGACGGACCGCATTTCGCGGCCTGGCGTATGAAACATTTAGGCCATACACCGGTGGCCAAGTTGCCGGGTGAATTGTCATTCGTCGTTGTCAGCCGTAAGGAAGATAGAACCCAGAACCGCATGCGAGATTTGATCAGCGCTCCATTGTGCGCGCAGGCCTCGCCCAATTTAGGCACCATGGCGGTGTTGGCGCAATTCACCAATCCGCTGATTCAACCTGATTTATACGAAGTCTCGAACATTAATGAAGTGTATGAGTTATTTAAATCTGGAAAATGCAAAGCAGCGGTCTTCCAGGATAAATTTCTGAACAAGCTGCCCATTGAAGAAAAAACCAAACTCAAAATCATGTTCAACAGCAGCCGTTATCCCGACCAGACCATCACCGTCAGCAAACGCGTCACGGACCGTCAGCGCGCGGTGCTTACGGAGTTGCTGACGCGACCCAGCGGAATCGCCGCTACGCAGGAGTTACTCAAACAGTACACCAAGCAAGCCAAACGATTCGATCCGGTGCGTCCGCAAGAATT
>CAZHHW010000083.1:0-12048 GCA_964532385.1 uncultured Gammaproteobacteria bacterium
CCGGCCGTCTCGGTGCGCAAGATGCGCGGCCCCAGACGTAAGACGGTAAAACCGGCGGTCTGCGCGCGCGCCACTTCGGCATCGGACAACCCGCCTTCGGGACCCACCAGCAACGTTACCGCGCCGGACGGCGGCGGCAAGTGCGACAAACTTTTTTCGCCATCCTGATGCAGCACCAATTTCAAGCCACCCCAGTCCGCTTGCAGCCAGGCGTCATAGTCGCGCGCGATGTCAAGCTCAGGAACCACGTTGCGGCCGCATTGCTCGCAGGCGCTTACCATAACACTGCGCCAATGTTGCGCCCGGCGTTCGCGGCGCTCACCGTTCATGTTGACCATGGTGTGTTCGGTGAGCAACGGTACAATGCGCGAGACTCCCAATTCAACGGCTTTTTGCAGCGTATAGTCCATGCGCTCCCCGCGCGATACCCCTTGCGCGAGCACGGTTTCGAGCTTGGATTCACGCAACGGCCGGGCGCATTCGCCGAGGCTCACCGTCACGCTATGTTTGCCGATGGCTTGCACCTGTGCCGGGTATTCGCCGCCATCCCCGTTAAATAACACTAAAGACGCCCCGCATTTTATGCGCAGCACATGCACCAGGTGATGGACCGCCTGCACGTCAAGTTCTAAGCGGACGCCGCTTGCCAGCGGCACAGGCTGAAATACACGGGTGATACGCATAATTTCTCGTTACCTACTGTAATTCTTGCGCGGGAATAGGTCATGGCGGCGGCTGACCAGGCGGTCAAGAAACAATACGCCCTCCAGATGGTCCAGCTCATGTTGCACCGCGCGCGCTTCATACCCTTCGCAGGCCAGCTCCAACGCGGTGCCCCACGCATCGTACGCATGCAGCTTGATATTTTTGGCACGCACCACATTGCCGGTGTAATCCGGCACCGATAGACAGCCTTCACGTCCATTGACGCTGCCATCGCAATACGTGATTTCTGGATTAATCAAAATCAGACGCCCATGGTGGGCGATTTTCGGCTTGCTGGAAACATCCACCACCACAATGCGCTGCAAATAACCGACTTGTGTCGCAGCGATCCCCACGCCTCCCGGCCCTGCCCGCAGGGTGCACTCCAGATCATAAATAAACTCGCGCAATGTGTTATCAAAATGCTCGACGGGATGCGCACGTTGCTTTAAGCGCTCATCCGGAAACACCAGCACCGGCAGCACGGCCATGGCTCAACCCACCATGGGTTCGATGGTTTCGAAATGAATTTGGATCCCGTCTTCGATCACCTCCGCGAGTACGGCTTGCAGTTGCTCGATACTGGCCTGGCATTGACCTTCGATGTGCATGATGTAGAGCGGTTGCAAATCATCGCCGCCCACATCGGATTCCAGATTGATAATATGAAATCCCGCGTTGGCCAAAGCGCGGGTGACACGTGCGACAATGCCGCTGCGGTCGGCACCATAGACCGACACGCTTACATTCGGTTGAAGGTGCTGATGGAGCTGCGCGGCAATCGGATCGACATGTACGGTCAAGCCGAGGTCTTGCGCCTCGCGCATCACCAACTGCTCAATGGCCCCGGCGTTGCCGGAATGGCTGACCATGAGCAACATGGCGAAATTCCCGCCCAGGCGCAGCATGGATGCTTCACCCAGATTAGCTCCGCCCTCATACAGGGCCTGCGTGATGCGCGCGACAATGCCCGCCCGATCCCGCCCGACTAACGCCAACATGAACCAAGGTGCCATTGCGTGACTCCTATGCGGTAGCGTGCTTTCAATGCAAGGCGGAATGGCTGAAATAAATCAGCATCGCTCCCGCGCTGATCAGCACCAGCTGGTCGAGCATCGCGCGCGGTTGCACGCGTTTATGCAGGCCAGGAATGAGATCCGCCACGGCAATGTAAATAAAGCTCGCCGCGGCGATGGCTAGAATATACGGCATATAGCGGGTCGACGCGTCCAGACTGATATAGGCCACGATACCCCCAAGCACGGTGCTGCCGCTGGTCAGCACACTGAAGGATACGGCTTGCACACGCGTGTAACCGCTTTGCAATAACACCACAATATTACTGACCTGCTGCGGCACTTCGTGTGAGGCAATCGCAAGCGCAGTAATAATGCCCAGATGCACATCGGATAAAAAAGCGGCGCCGATCAGGATACCGTCGACGAAACTATGCACGCCGTCTCCGACCAAAATCAGTAAGCCCGCGGGAGCCGCTGGTTGTTGTAGGTGACCCGCATCATGAATTTCGCAATGGTCGGCATGGCAATGACGCCACAGCAGAAGTTTTTCGAGCATGAAAAATACCAGCACGCCCACGAGCACCACCGCCAGCACGCCGTGCGAGTTGGCGGCTCCCGGCGCCTCCAGTGCGTGCGGCAATAATCCCAGAAAAGCAGCACCCAACAATACGCCGGTAGCGAAGCTCACCAGATGCGGCTCGAGCCGCACTCGCATTGAATCCGGAACCAGAAATAGCGCGGAAGCCATCAGCACCGTCAGCGTACCGCCGACCAGACAGAATGCGATGATCCAGGCTAATAACATCGGGAGAAATCCGCTTGAGAAACTGCGAGGGCCGCATGATAGCCGTATAAAATAACTCTCGCTATGGTTACGTCCATCACAGATTGGCGGCAGCTCGCATGCATGGTTAGAAAACCCAAAGCAAAGTGTCGTAAGATACCTCGGCATTACTCTTCAACATGACTGGGGCGGTACGCTTGAAACGCAACATCGGAGTGTTAGCGCTATTACTGTATGCCGCGAGCGCGGCGGCTGAACTGCCGCTTGCGAAAGAATATCAATCGCTGGACAAGCGCATTCAAACCATCAAAAGCAGCATTCTCGCGCTGGGACAAGATCTCTCCATGCTGGACAAAGGCATGCTGTCTTTTTCCGGCAATCCACTGGTGGTGTATTTGTCCTCCGACATCGACGACATTTTTGAACTGCAGGCGGTCGAGCTGGAACTCAATGGCAACTTTATAGTCCGCAAAGAAATGATCCCGAATGTCATGAACGCTCTGCAGCATGGCGGCGCGCAACGGGTTGTAGTTAAAGAGTTGCCGCAAGGCGACTATCAGTTGAAAGCCACCATGATCGGCAAAGTCGGCAAGGGACATGATCATCGCACCAGCGTGACGCTGACATTCTCCAAAGAGAACCGGCCTAAAACCGTCGAGCTGCGCGTATCCAACGCACGCGAGCGATTTTTACCGGAGTTCGTTGTGCGGGAGTGGGACTAATCATGCCATCCCGCCGCCTCACAATTGGCCACACTATTGCTTTTAGTTTGTTGCTCCTTGCATGCACCTTAACGCGACCTGTTAGCGGAATGGAAATTGTCTGGGGCGACGTTCAAGACCCGCGTCTGCGCGAAGCAATTTTTGATTTGGAAGAAGAAGATTATTTCGCCGGCATCGTGCGGCTGGTGACCAACCGTAATTTTATCGATGTGGGCGCCGACAAGGATAACGTCAGCCTGTTGCTGGTTGCCCTGTATCTGGGTTACGGCATGCCGGATGTTGCCAAAGAATTACTTTCCGAAGAGCTGGATAAAAACAGCAAAATTGATTTGCAGAACATGTTGTGGCTAAAACTCGCTCAAGCTCGCTATCAGCGCAGCCAGTTTGCGGATGCCAATACCGCATTGACACAAATTCGCGGCAAGATGCCGCGTGAAAGCGATATCGAACGGCGTCTGCTCTACGCATTAGTGCTGATTCAACAGAAACAACCCAAGCAGGCAGCCGAAGTACTCAATGTTATCGATCTCAAAGGCAGTGTTAACTCTACCGCTTTTGTGCGCTACAACCTGGCCATTGCCCTGTTAAAACTAAATCGCATCGGCGAAGCCATGGTGCAGCTCAAACTGCTCAGTGAAATGAATTCCGCGCAGAAAGATTTACTCGCGTTGCGCGATCAGGCGCTGATCACCGCGGGTTATTCATTGTTAAAAAACAAAGACCCGGCGCAGGCTAAAACCTATCTCGAACAGGTACGTCTTGACGGCACATTGTCCGGCAAAGCGATGCTGGGATTGGGCTGGGCCTACTCCATCATGGATAAACACAAGCTCTCGATCGCCGCCTGGTCAGAGCTGGGCAAACGCAACATCAGCGACCCTTCTGCGCTTGAGGCCACCCTCGCAATTCCCTATGCCTATAGCAAACTGGAAGCGTATCGCCAAGCCGCCGAACATTATGAAACCGCGATCAACGACTTTGTCGCGGCCGACAAAAAACTGGACGCTTTGATGAGCTCGGTGCGCAACGGAAAAACCCTCGCCGTGATTTTGAAACAGGGTCCCATGGCGCAACCTACCGCCATGCAGGAGTATCGAAAAGTAACCGATCCTGCCGATCTGCAATTCCTCGCTCCCTTGCTTATGAGTTATGAATTTCAGGAAGCCCATCGCAACTATCAGGACATGCAAACCCTGAACGCGAAAGTACAGCAGTGGATTAACGCCTTGGAAAAAGCCAAGAATGTATCCCCCAGTTTTCGCGAGTCTTACATGGGGCGCCTGATCAAACACCAGACAGAGATATCCAACACCTCACGGGACTTGGAAAAATACATAAAACGTTTGACGTTAACGCACTTGAATACACAAAAAGAACGCCTTAATCGTTATGCGTCCCAAGCGCGTTTCTCGATGGCGCAGATCTACGATCAAGCCGCCCGCTCCACTGGTCAGTAGAGCCCCTGCTTATATTGTTTTCTTAAAATTCCCCGATTGGTTGGACTATTCTTGGTATTTAAAAAACATTGTTGACAGTTCTACTCAAGTACTATAATTTCTGAGTACATTACTAGGTTATTAGCCATACACTACGCATCTTACGTCAACGGAATCGGGGCACGTTATGAAACTATCAACGAAAGGCCGTTATGCCGTAACCGCCATGATGGCCGTGGCCATTGGTGAGAAAAGCAAGCCGGTTACCCTCGCTGAAATTTCTGAAGAGCAAGGTATTTCAATTTCATATCTAGAGCAGATTTTCGCCCGCTTGCGTAAAAGTCTGCTGGTCAAGGGCACCCGTGGACCCGGCGGTGGGTATTGCCTTTCCCGGGAACCAAAAGATATCAGTATCGCGGAAATTATCATTTCTGTTGAAGATCAATTAAGGGTGCAGAAGCCGATCGGTAACGGTCTGGCGAATTCGCGCAGCAGTTTAATCAATTCAATGTGGGATGATTTGAGCCAACGCATTCAGTCCTTGTTGCGGGACGTAACCGTCGCTGATTTACTCAATGGTAAGCACGACGAATCAGATGCATTTCCTTCTGGTCAATCGCCACATCTTAAAGTTGTGCCCAATAAGCAATCGTGGGCGGTTTAGCCTTGCATATATACCGTGAGCATTTTCAAAGAAATTGGTAGAATTACTGAGGTATCAGCAGGAGTATAAGTTTATGGCATACAGCGACAAGGTTATCGATCATTACGAAAATCCACGTAACGTCGGTTCTTTTGATAAAGAAGATCCGAATATCGGCACGGGCATGGTCGGCGCACCGGCGTGCGGTGATGTGATGAAGCTGCAAATCAAGGTGAATGACGAAGGTGTCATTGAGGACGCGCGTTTTAAAACTTACGGCTGCGGTTCAGCGATTGCGTCCAGCTCGTTGCTGACCGAATGGGTGAAAGGCAAGACCCTCGAGCAAGCCAAACAAATTAAAAATACCGACATCGCAACCGAGCTTGCCCTACCGCCGGTTAAGATTCATTGTTCGGTACTCGCTGAAGATGCCATCAAAGCGGCGATTGAAAATTACATGGGCAAACAAGTCGACGTTCCAGCCTAAGCTTAAATTTATGTAGGTCCTCTCAACACAAGGATGTGTTGCCACTCGACCCCTGCTTATTTTTTCACGGGTGATAAATCCACTCCCAAGCGGTGTGCCACCTCTTCGTAAGCTTCAACAACGCTACCCAAGCCCTGCCGAAAACGATCCTTATCCAATTTCTTACGGGTCTGTGCATCCCACAGACGGCAACCATCCGGGGTGAATTCATCCCCCAACATGACCTGGCTACCAAAGCGTCCAAATTCAAGCTTATAATCCACCAGCAACAGGCCGGCATTCAAAAATAATTGCTTCAATATGCCATTCACCTGGAATGTCAGTTCTTTCATGCGCGCAACTTCGAGCTCGGTTGCCCACCCAAATGAACGGATATGGTAGTCATTGATCATCGGATCGTGCAGCGCGTCATTCTTCAAAAAAAACTCGAAAGTCGGCGGATTCAAATCCAGCCCTTCTTCGATGCCCAAACGCTTGCAGATGCTGCCCGCTGCGATATTGCGGACCACGCATTCCACCGGAATCATTTCCAGCTTCTTGACCAGTGATTCCTCGTTCGACAGCAGTTGTTCGAAATGCGTCGCGACTCCCGCCTGCGCCAGCTTGGTCATGATGAACGCGTTGAATTTATTGTTAACCTCGCCTTTACGGTCCAGTTGTTCTTTTTTCAGACCATCGAACGCTGAGGTATCGTTACGAAAATGCAATACATACCGCTGCGCATCGTCGGTGGTGTATACCGTTTTCGCCTTGCCGGAATAAAGCTGATCTTTCTTTTGCATGCTGAATAACCTTGAAGTATTACTGAAGTTTCGTTTGTAACTGTTTAAGCACCGGCTCGGCCAATGCATTGTCAAGCTTGTCACCCGATTTGTCGCGTACGTACACGTTGGTCGCTTCGCCTTCATCTTTCAGCACAATGCGATACTGGCGTTGCGCTTCCGTGTCCTTGCTAAACAGCCGCGATATCCACGATTTCTTTTTACCTTCACCCAGTTCCGCCGGTGAATTTTGTGCGATAACAAAAAACACGCCGGTGGAACGGTCACGATCTTCAATGCTGTAATCCAGCCGGTCCAGTGCCAACTCGACGCGCCGCCACACGCGCGCGAAATCTTCATCGATGTGTACGACGGTGATGCCTTGTGCATCTGCGCCGACCGTAGCGCGTTTGATGATTTCTTTGGGAGCCGCCAGCACCCCGCCCGCTTTTTCCTGCGCCACACCCAGGTACACCATGAGCTGTTTGAGTTGCTCGTTCTCCATCTCGAAATCGGTGGGCCGCAAACGCCATGCGAGCATCTTGTCCTGCTGCGATAATTCCACGCCACGATGACTTAGATACAACTCGGTAGTGCCGGGTTTGTCGCCACGATCAAAACGCACACGGAATTTCTCGCGTGTGGGCACCGCATAAATTTTGTTATCGGCTTTGGCTTGCGCATCGGCACCGGCGGGTAAATTGGCTTGCCGCTGGGTCCATTCGGTCTCCATAACTCCGGTGGCAGGATCCTCGACGCTCAACGCAAAGCCGCGTTTTAACCAGAAATCCCGCACCCAGGCCCACACCTGCGCGGGTTCGCCGTTCAACACCAGCCAGCGCTGCGCGCCATCGCGTGCCAGTACGATGTTGTCTTGATTCGGTAACACGGTCAGCGCCGGTTCGGCTGCGGCTCCAGCGGCCGCAGGCAATGCCGCGGAACGTGCGTTCCCTGCGGACAACTCCAATCCTTCATCGAAATTCGGTAAGGTCAGATCGGGCGGCACTTCCAGCGGTTTACCATAGGTGCTCTCTTCGTAGATGCGCTTGGTGGCATTGCTGCATCCCAAAGCAACCACCATCGGTATGATCCAAACCAGATGGAAAAATAATTTCATTGCAGACTTAAACACTCAAACCCGCCTGGCGTATCGCCTGTAATACCGTTGCATGATATTTCTCGGACAGTTCCGTGAGCGGCAAACGAATCCCGCGTGAAATAAGCCCCATTTTAAATAACGCCCATTTCACCGGAATTGGATTGGCTTCGACAAATAAATGCTTGTGCAGACCCAGCAATTTTTGATTGATGGTTTCCGCCTGCACGCGGTCGCCCGCGCGTGCGCAGGCACACAGGTCATGCATCAAGCGTGGCGCGACATTGGCCGTCACTGAAATGTCACCCTGCGCCCCCATCATAATCAGCTCCATCGCGGTGGCATCGTCACCGCTATAGAGCGCGATGCGCTCACCGCAGCGATTGAGAATTTCTTTGCCGCGCTGTAAATCGCCGGTCGCCTCTTTGATGCCGACAATATTCGGAATATGCGACAGCCGCTCCACCGTGGCCGGCAGCATGTCACATCCGGTGCGGCCCGGCACATTGTAGAGAATTTGCGGAATAGCGACGGACTCGGCCACCTTCTTATGGTGCAGATACAAACCCTCTTGCGTCGGCTTGTTGTAATACGGGGTCACCAGCAATGCGGCCGCTGCACCCGCCGCCTGCGCGCACTGCGTCAACTCGATGGCTTCACTGGTGGAATTTGCCCCGGTCCCGGCAATGACCGGAATACGTCCGCGCGCCATTTCCACCACGCGTCGCAACAGCGTGCAATGTTCGTCCATGTCCAACGTCGGGGATTCACCGGTGGTACCCACGGCGACCAAGGCATCGGTTTTATTTTCCACGTGAAACTCGACCAGCCGCTGCAAGCCTTCATAGTCCAGCGATCCGTCGTCGTGCATTGGCGTCACCAACGCCACCATGCTGCCGTGGAACATGCCACTTCTCCGTGGGAAAAATTGAAGAACGCATGGTACTTCCGCGCCGCACGGCTGACAAGGACTCGCATCCATTCGGTGGGTGCGATAGCAGACTGAGCTTATTTAAGAACTGTCAGATCATAAGTTCATGATTGACACCGCATTCATGCGACCTGCGCGTTGCATCCATGCACGATCAATCACAATCCTAGGCACCCCGTTTTACCATCCGGAAACGTGCCCAGGCCCTTTTTAAATGTGCCAAGGAGAATACCGCTATGAAACAACACAACTACATCTCAACTCTGATCCTTGCCGGCATCCTTGCAGCGGGCGTGGGTTGTAGCTCGATGGGTAAACAGGAAAGCACCGGTGAATACATCGACGACAGCATGATCACGAGCAAGGTCAAAGCGGCTGTATTCAATGAGCCGACGCTGAAATCCTCTGAAATCAACGTTGAGACCTATAAAGGTGTTGTTCAACTGAGCGGCTTTGTCAGTAGTGAAGCGGATACCAAAAAAGCGGTTGAAGTTGCGCGGAATGTCAAAGGTGTCACGTCCGTCAAGAATGACATGCACGTGAAAGATACCGAATCGCGCAAGGGCAGCGCGTTCAACGGTTCTTGAGCCCACGCGTGGCTTAACTGCATTGCGCAGTGAATGCTCAAGTACGCTGGGTTAAGTACTGCCATGCGCTGTACTGCGGAGCGGCCTTAGAAATGCCCTGGGCATGCCCGCAGACAGCGCCATGGCCTTAAACAACTTGGTTGTGTCTTTGAGGTACAGAGCTCTGCACTGCCCGATCTTCACGACTCACTCACTGTAAGGAGAAACTCATGAGCTTGGGAACCATACTATTAATCGTACTCATCCTCCTACTGATTGGTGCCGTTCCCAGCTGGCCGCATAGCCGGGAATGGGGGTATGGCCCCAGCGGTTTATTAGGCGTGGTCGTACTCGTCATCATTGTGCTCTTGGCAACAGGCCGGATGTGACCGCGCTTTCCTCTTTGAATGGAGGGATGCACAGCATGCTGATAGGCATGCTGATCCTAAGCCTGTATGCCTGCGGTGAAACGGCCACATTACCGGTCTCGGCGGGCACAGGAGCGCGGCCCAATTTGCCACCTCCACACCAAACCGTCATTCCAACCGTGCATGTCGCTCCAGCCCAGGGATGGCCACCCGGGAAAACACCACAGCCCGTGGCGGGGACTCAGATCGCGGCGTTCGTGCGTGATCTGGATCATCCGCGCTGGCTGTATGTGCTGCCCAATGGGGATGTGCTGGTGGCGGAAACCAATGCTCCGCCCAAGCCCGATGATGGGAAAGGGGTCAAAGGTTGGTTTATGAAACTGTTCATGAAAAAAGCCGGCGGCGGCGTGCCAAGCGCAAATCGCATCACGTTGCTGCGCGACACCGATGGCGACGGATTAGCCGATCAGCGCTCGGTGCTGCTGGAAGGTTTGAACTCACCCTTCGGAATGGCCTTGGTGGGCAATGATTTTTATGTGGCGAACTCGGATGCCGTGCTGAAATTTCCCTACGTTGCGTCCACCACACATATCAACGCCGCCGGTGTCGAGGTTGTGAAGCTGCCTGCCGGAAGCATTAACCATCACTGGACCAAGAACCTTATCGCAAGCCCGGATGGCAGCAAGCTCTACGTCACCGTCGGCTCGAACAGCAATGTGGCGGAACGCGGTATGGATGCGGAGCTGGAGCGCGCGGCGATCTGGGAAGTGGATGTCAATACCGGCACCCACCGCATCTTTGCATCCGGGCTGCGTAATCCCAATGGTCTGGCCTGGGAGCCGCAAAGCGGTGCATTGTGGACCGTGGTCAACGAACGCGACGAGCTGGGCAGCGATCTGGTTCCGGATTACATGACTTCGGTGCGCGACGGTGGTTTTTATGGCTGGCCCTACAGCTATTTCGGCCAGCATGTCGACCCGCGCGTCACACCGCCGCGGCCCGATCTGGTCGCCACGGCACTGGTACCCGACTACGCTTTAGGCCCGCATACCGCGTCGCTGGGTTTAGTGTCATCCACCGGCACCAGCTTGCCGGCAAGCTTCTCCGGCGGTATGTTCATCGGCCAGCATGGCTCCTGGAACCGGCGCCCGCACAGCGGTTACAAAGTGATTTTTGTTCCTTTCGAAAATGGCAAGCCTGCGGAGGGCTTGCCTGTTGATGTGTTGACGGGTTTCCTCAGCGAAGCAGGCGATGCCTATGGCCGTCCGGTCGGTGTGGCATTGGACAAACAAGGCGCGTTACTCGTCGCCGACGATGTCGGCAATGTGATTTGGCGCGTGAGCTCGGCAGCCCGTTAAGCCACGCATCCCCATTCTTGTATATCAGTGGCGGATCGATATTCGCCAAGGATTTGTATGCAACTTCGTGACCGGCGTACTGAGTGGTACTTCCATGTGATGCTGCTGCGCGCGAGCCGGTTCATCCGCAGGGGGCTAAAATGACCGCGAGCGCCAGCGCAACTCAAGCCCTTGCCCGGCTCACCTTCAGTGATTATTGGCAGCAGCTTACGCAACAACTCGAGGAAGCTTGGCCGGCCGGACTTGCGCAATTTTTCCGCGCACTGCCGGCCGGCCAGATCAAAACGATTGCCGATGCGGTGAGCGATGGCCGGCATGTGCGGGCGCATTTATTGTGTCTGGTCAACGATGCCCTGGGCGGCCATATCGAAGATGCGCTGCCCCGCGCCCTGGCGATCGAGTGTCTCCATGCGGCATCGCTGATTCACGATGATTATGTCGATGATGACAACATCGGGCACGAGGGTCGCGCCCCCTGGATGTTCGAAAGTCCGCGCCACGCTATGTTACTGGGTGATCTTATTTTTGCGACGGCGCTCCTGCGCATGACCGAACTCGGCCGCGCGGACGGCTTGGTGACAGCCGAGACGATTGCGAGCATGGCACATAGCGCGTATTGCGAACTGCTCGATCCCGATGAATTAAGCGCGTTATTGGAATGCGAACCTCCGCAGGCGGCGCTTTACGATCAGCTCGTCTATCTGAAAACCGGCACCTTATTCGCTGCGGCCGCCAAGCTGGGCGCCATCGCCGCCGACGCTTCGGTGGAAACCTGCGCGCGCGCCTATCGTTTCGGTGCGCTGTTCGGCGAAGCCTATCAAATCGCCGATGACCTGGACGACATCATCGCGCTTGAAAATAACTGGCGCCCCGCAAGCGCCAAGCTGCAAATGCTGCTGCCTGCGTTTCATTATTTTTACGGTAACGAGTTTTCAACCGCGTGGCTGAAGAAAGAAAACACTGCCGCACTTCAGGACTGGTTTAAACATGAAAGCGCCGCCCTCAAAACCCGCATGGCGCACGAAATTACCCGCCGCACCGATTTAGCGGTGCATGAGCTCGAACAGTTTCCGGTGAATTTGCATACCGCCTGGTTACGCTCGGCTCCGCAGGAAATATTGCGCAAGGCCTTGTGAACCGGCATCGAAGTCGAGCCAACGTGTCTGCGGGAA
>CAZHHW010000083.1:12148-15076 GCA_964532385.1 uncultured Gammaproteobacteria bacterium
TATCTACTACGCAACGCCCGCGCCGGTAGCGGTTCTTTACTTGGTTGCTGCATGGTCAGTTGTTGACTTGCGAAATCCCAGTTAGCCACGTTCCAGCTTGCATTCAAATACTCGACGCGCGCGCTTTGATATTTGAGGTAATACGCGTGCTCCCACAGGTCGTTGAGCAGCAGTACGGTTTTATTTTCGCACAGGATATTGTCATGATCATGCCGCGCCAGGATTTCAAGCTTGCCATGTTGATCTTCAGCCAGAAAAACCCAGCCCGACCCGAAATGCTTCACGCCGGTTTCGACGAAGATCTTCTTGAAGGTATCGAACGAACCGAATTCGTGATTGATCGCCTCCGCCAAAGCACCGCTGGGGCGGCCACCGGCCGCGCCGGGCTTCAAAGCTTTCCAGAAATACTGATGATGCAGATGGCCTCCACCCTGGTTATGCACGGTTTGCCGGATCGCGTCGGGCAGCTCGTTTACGCGCTGCAACAATTCTTCGATGCTGAAGCCGTGCCACTCAGGATAGTTTTTGAGTGCCGCATTTAAATTGGCGATGTAAGCCTGATGATGTTTGTCGTGATGCACCCGCATGGTGGCCGCATCGATATAAGGCTCGAGCGCGGCATAGGTATACGGCAGCGGTTCCAGGGTAAAGGGGTAGCCAGCTTTTCCGGCCGGATTTGTCATGACATGTCGCTCCTGGGCGTTGTTGGAAGTTACAAATTTCTGAAATTTTAAAATCTAATCCCGCAGACCTTCGAGCAAGGACACCAGATCGTCGGCATGTTCTTCTTCACTTCCCAAAATTTCTTCCAGAAGGCGGCGCGTGGTGGGATCTTTATCGCCGATGTAGGCCACCATTTCCCGATAGCTCTCGATCGCAATGCGTTCGGCGACCAGGTCTTCCTGGATCATTTCCTTCAGTGTCTTGCCTTCGACATATTCGGCATGGCTGCGTCCCGCCAAGCCTTCGGGAGAAAAATTCGGTTCACCGCGCAACTGGATAATGCGGCCGGCGAGCAGATCGGCATGCGCCATCTCTTGCGTGGCGTGTTCGAGAAATTCGGCGGCCACCGGTTCCGCGTGGATTCCGCTGGCCATGAAATAATGACGCTTGTAACGCAGCACGCACACGATCTCGGTAGCAAGCGCTTCATTCAACAATTGCAGCACCGCTTCGCGATCAGCCGCATAGCCGGAAGTAACAGCGCCTTCTTCTATATCCTGACGCGCGCGTTTACGCAGGGTTTGAATGTCGGTGAGCATTGACGGGTCGTTGGATACATTTTTCACTGGCATGGATTGCATGGAGTTCTCCTGGCGTATTTTGTTGCTTCGCACATTGCTGTGCCGGGGCGCCGGTAAATAACCGGCGCCTTACGGATTCAGGGAATCACATTTTGTTGTAGTGAGTTTTTGCTTCGTGGATACAGTTATTCTTGGCGCTACCTGCTAGGGCGTCGCATTTTTCTTTCGCCACCGCATACTCGGCATCGCGTTTATCCACATCGGCTTCACGCACCGCATGGGTGGTGGTGTCGCTTACATCTTGACGGGTTTCGGCAGTCTCCTTATTGGCCTTTTGCTGAGCGTCGGTGATTTTCATTTGCGCTTTAGCATCAGCCTGCGCAGAAACTTCGGCGGACTTGGCTTCTTTCAGGCAAACGTCTTTATCGTTGCCGGCGAAGTCGTCGCATTTTTCCTTGGCGACCGCATAGTCGGCGTCCGCTTTGGCGATGCGCGCATCGTAACGCGCCTTCTTGGTATTTTTCCTGGCGGCATCTAAATCAGCTTTTGCCACTTTCTCTTTGCCCTTGGCTTGCGCCATGCAAATGTCATTGGCATTGCCCGACAAAGAAGCGCAATTGTTTTTGTCTGCCGTGTATTCAGCGTTAATACGCTCCATACTCGCTTTATATTCAGCGGACGATGCCGTTTGCGCTAACGCGCTTGTACTGAACATCAGCCCCACTGCCATGGCAATTGCAATCGTTGTGATCGTGGTATTTTTCATAATTTTTTCCTGGAAATTCCGCAGAAGAAGGGACGCAAACTTTATTACGGAGGAAATCGCCTGTATGTACGGCGGCGTACCCAACCCTCAGTTTATAAGGACGATGGATACCTCTACCTCATCGACACAACCTCCGGTTTGCGCTGCGCGGAGCGCAAATTTCGATCCCGAGCTTTCCGCCGATAAGAACTGGCGCTTTAATAAATCGGGTTATTACATTTTGTAACGCACTTTGGTTTCATTGAGGCAGTCTTGCTTGTAGTTGTCTATAAGGGCCTCGCATTTTTCCTTGGCAGCCGCGTACTCGGCTTGGCGCTTTTCCGGGTCGATTTCCCGCACCGCATAGGCGGAGAGATAACTTATATCTCCGCTGTCTCGGCGCGTGTTGATGGTTAGTTTGTTGGCTTTCTGATTGGCGTTGAAAATGTTCATCTGGCTCTCGACATGAAATTTCGCGGCGCCTTCGGCAACTTTGGCTTCTTTCAGGCAAACATCTTTAGCATTCCCGGCTCTGCCGTTACATTTTTCCTTGGCGACCCAATAATCGGCATTCACTTTGACAATTTGCGCATCGTATTGAGCCTTTCTGGTATTTTTTCTAGCGGCCTCTAATTCGGCCTTTGCCACTTTCTCCTTAGCTTTGGCTTGCACCATGCAAACTTTCTTGGCATTGCCCGCCAACGGCCGGCAACTGTCTTTATCTGCCACGTATTCAGCGTTAATGCGCGCAAGGTTCGCTTTATATTGAGGGGTCGAAATTTTTTCTGCCGCAACGCTCACGCTGAACATCAGCCCAATCGCCGCCACGGCGACGGATATCGCTGTAATCGTATTTTTTTGCATGCAAAGGTGTCCCTAAAAACATAATGAAGAGGGACACAAACTTTATTACAGTGGATCGAGCGGGTATGTGCGGGG
>CAZHHW010000084.1:0-4179 GCA_964532385.1 uncultured Gammaproteobacteria bacterium
ACTGTCAACACCGTAATAAAATTTGAGAACCCAGGGCACGCCCTGGGTTCTCAAGCTCTGACAATTAGTAAATTGGTGGAGGCGGCGGGAATCGAACCCGCGTCCGCAAATCCTCCGCCTTTGGTTCTACATGCGTAGCCGTGTCTTTGGATTTAACCGGCTGTTACCCGACGGGCAGGGAAGACAGACGGCGATTCCGTAAGTGCTTTAGCGAATCCGCGCCGGACGAACTTCATCGCGATCTTGTGAGAGTCGACCCCTGAAGTCTGCTTTCGCAGACACTGAACGCACAAGCACGGCTTCAGTCAGAGGCTAGCCGTGATTAAGCGGCTAGAGCGTAGTTGTCGTCGTTGGCAACTATGATTGTTGCAGACTGGATTTACGAGGTTGTTCTGCTCCTCGGCATGCCCCTTAGGTTTTGTGACCCACGTCGAAACCAGGTCGCCCCCAATTGGTACGTAACGTAGGACAGTTTACGGGATGTATCGGTTCCAAGCTACCGGTGACGGGTTTTCATTACGCGTTCTTTGTCACGTTGCCAGTCGCGGTCGCGTTCGACGTCGCGTTTGTCGTGCAGCTTTTTACCCTTGGCCAGACCGATTTCCAGCTTGGCACGGCTGTTTTTCCAGTACATGGCCAGTGGAATCAGCGTATAGCCTTTGCGTTCCACGGCGCCGATGAGTTTGTCCAGCTCATTGCGATGCAGCAAGCATTTACGGCTGCGGGTGGAGTCGGGGAAAATGTGCGTGGACACCGTGCCCAGCGGCGTGATCAGCGCGCCGATCAAAAATGCCTCGGTGCCTTTGATAATCACGTAAGCATCGCTCAACTGCACGCGGCCGGAGCGCAGCGACTTCACTTCCCAGCCTTGCAGTGCCAGGCCGGCTTCGTAGCGCTCCTCGATAAAATACTCATGGCGCGCTTTTTTATTCAGCGCAATGGTACCGCTTTCGGATTCGTTGTCTTTGCTCATGGCGGTGCGATTATAGCCGCGATGCATGGCATGACGTGAAGATGAATTTACCCCGGCGCTGTATTAACCTTTAGGCGCGGCGCTTTCACCGCGCTTTTCAATCCGTCCATGACAACCATTAAAAAAAGTGCCTTGCTACCTTACAGCGCCGCGCAGATGTATGCACTGGTGGATGATATCGAGTCGTATCCGAAATTTTTGCCCTGGTGCAAAGATGCGCGCGTGTTCAGCCGCAGCGCCGCAGAAGTTCAAGCGGAAATTTACATTGCCTATGGCGCTCTCAACAAATCGTTCTCAACCACCAACCGCTTGCAGCAGGACAAGATTATCGAGATGCGCCTGGCCGACGGGCCGTTCCAGCAATTGGAAGGATTCTGGAGCTTTGTAGAGCTGAACAATAGCGGTTGCAAAATCTCGCTCGAGCTTGACTTTAAATTTTCCAACAAGCTGATCGAGCTGATGATCGGTCCGGCCTTCAATTACATCGGCAACACCCTGGTCGATGCGTTCTGCCAGCGCGCGAAGCAGGTGTATGGCTGAAGCCGAAATTGCCGTGGAAGTGGTCTACGCGCAGCCCGACATGCAACGTCTTTACACGCTGCGAGTGGCCGCGAACGCAACGGTGCGCGATGCGATTGAACAGAGCAATGTATTGCAAGAATTCGCCGGCATCGATTTGAATTACAACAAGATCGGCATTTTCGGAAAAGTAGTCAAGCTTGACCAAATACTGCGCCACGGCGACCGCGTGGAAATCTACCGGCCGTTGCTTGCCGACCCCAAACTCGCGCGTAAGCAGCGCGCGGCGGCGCAGAATTTAAAAATGAAAAAGCCGCGTTAGCTATTTTCAAACAATCAGGTAAGCAACAATGGCACGAGAAAACTTTGCATCCGGCACCCCTTGGGAAGTGATTGTTGGATATTCACGCGCCGTGAAAGCCGGGCCTTATATCCACGTCTCTGGCACTACGGCCACTGACGGCCAAGGCGGCATCGCCGGGTTGAACGACGCTTATGCGCAAACTCTTCAGTGTTTGCGCAATATCGAAGCCGCACTAGTGAAAGCAGGCGCCAGTCTTGCCGATGTGGTGCGAACCAGGATGTACGTCGTGAACATTGCCGACTGGGAGAAAATCGGCAAGGCGCATGGCGAATACTTTCGGGATATCCGCCCGGCGACCAGCATGGTGGAGGTCAGAGCATTGATTACTGCCGAATTATTGGTAGAAGTTGAGGCAGACGCCTACGTCGGCAGCTAACTAAATAAAGTAACGGGTCAAGACATCAGCATCGCCTGGCCAATTTGCCGTTCGCGATGCTGATTTTCTTCTCCGCTTATTTGCCCAGAACGTCTTTACGTGTGCTTTCCGCAATGGCGGCGGCCTGGGCAATCAGCTCACCCGGAACCTTGAGTTCAGTGAGGGTGGCGCCAAGATGCTCCATGACCGCATCAAAATGACTATTGTTGAGTCCCGCAGCCACCAGATGGGCATGTCCGCGGCGCAGCGTTTCCCCGGTGTAGTTGTTGGGGCCACCGAACGCAACCGTCAGAAAAGCCTTTTGCTTGATTGCCTGCTTTTCCATATCCACGCCTTCGAAAAAGCGGCTGATGCGATCATCTCCCAGCACCTTGCGATAGAAAATATCCACCGCCGCGTTCACTGCGGCTTCACCGCCGATGTTGTCGTACAGACTGCTGCTCATGATGAGTGCTCCTTGGTGGGTTGACCATGTACGCCGCCAGTGTAGGTGGTGGGTGTCGTGTGCTCTTTGATTTAAATCAAGATGCGCGCTTTTAAACCGCGCGTGAATAGCGATGCTGTGTGCCGATGTTGAGATAGGCGTCGAATACCATGCAAACATTGCGTACCAGGAATTTCCCCAGCGGAGTTACCGTTATGGCGTCTTTGTCCGAGACAACCAGTCCGTCGTCGGCCAATACCGAGAGCGCGCGCAGCTCGGCGTCGAAATAATCCTGGAAGATAATGCCATAGCGGCGCTCGATGTCATGGCGGTCGAGCCGGAAGTTGCAAATGAGTTGCATGATGATGTCGCGGCGCAGGCGGTCATCGGTGGTGAGCGTCAAGCCATGCACCAGGGGAAGCTTACCCTTACCCAGGCTGTCAAGGTAAGTCTCCAGATGAGTGGTATTTTGCGCATAGGCGTAGCCCACATTACCGATGGCGCTCACGCCAAGACCAGCGAGGTCGCATTCGCCGTGCGTGGTGTAACCCTGAAAGTTGCGATGCAGCCTGCCGCGCGCCTGGGCTTGTGCCAGTGGATCGCTGGGCAATGCGAAATGATCCATGCCGATATAGACATAACCCGCTGCCGTGAGTTTTTCCATGGCCATGTGCAAAATGTGCAGCTTCAGTGTCGCACTGGGCAGGTCGGCGGCCAGGATGCGCCGTTGCGGCGGAAAACGTTCGGGTAGATGTGCATAATTGAATACCGACAAGCGCTCGGGCCGCAGCGTGACAATTTTGTCCAGCGTCGCGGCGAAGCTTGCCGTCGTTTGATGCGGCATGCCGTAAATAAGATCAATATTGATGGAGCGAAATCCCGCGCTACGCGCGGCGTCGATAATCGCGAGGGTTTGTGCTTCGGACTGGATGCGGTTGACCGCGCGTTGCACGGCGGCATCGAAATCCTGCACGCCAAGACTAAGCCGGTTGAAACCCAGCGCCCGCAACTGCGTGATGCGCTGTGCATCCACGGTACGCGGATCGATCTCGATGGAGTAATCGCCGCTGTCGCCGCTGCACAAGCGAAAATTGTCATGCAGTGCCTCCATGAGGCCGGCCATTTCATTGTGATCGATAAAGGTGGGTGTGCCGCCGCCGAAATGCAGTTGCCACACCGTGCGCCTGCGGTCAAACAGCGCACCCTGGCGCGCGATTTCCGTGGCCAGTCCGCGCAAATATGGCGCCGCGCGTTCGTGCCGCTTGGTGACAATTTTGTTGCAGCCGCAATAAAAACACACCGTGGCGCAAAACGGGATATGTACATACAGCGACAAAGGCGCGCCGCTTGCGTTGCGTGCCAGCACGTGCCGGCGGTAATCCTCCTCATGAAAACTGGGCGTGAACTGTGGAGCCGTCGGATACGAGGTATAGCGCGGGCCGGGCACGTCGTAGCGGGCAATCAGTTTTGTATCAAAACACGCAAGGTCCATGGCGTGGAAACTACTTCAACCGTTTGTTTCC
>CAZHHW010000084.1:4279-15022 GCA_964532385.1 uncultured Gammaproteobacteria bacterium
TGTATCAAAACACGCAAGGTCCATGGCGTGGAAACTACTTCAACCGTTTGTTTCCCGCCTTGATTTAAATCAATTTGAATGAAGGTTGACGTGCGTAGGCCCTGGAACCGCTATAAAATAGCTTCTTAATATTATGTGTATTTGTGGCTGTATCCGGAATTTGATCCGGATGCAGGCTCATTGTGAAACTCAGAGACTTCTAAATGCCTTCTCCTCCAGCCATGAATGCCGCCCCGGTCGGCCACACCGCCTGTTCGACCTGCCGGTTACGCGACTTGTGCTTGCCCATTGGGCTGGGCCAGGACGAGATCGGCAAGCTCGACAGCTTAATTAACCGCCGTCAGCGCGTGCGTTCCGGACAACATATTTATCGCGCGAACCAACCCTTCCATTTCCTGTACGCCATCCGTACCGGATTTTTCAAAAGCTATACCGTGGGTCTGGATGGACTGGAGCGCATTCATGGCTTCCCAATGGGTGGGGAAATCCTGGGTCTGGATGCCATTAACACAGAACACCATATGTCCAACGCCGTGGCGTTGGAGGATGGCGACGTATGCGAGATTCCGTTTAGCGCGCTGGAAGATTTAATCCGCGCGGTACCGGTCCTGCAGCGCCAGTTTCATAAAATCATGAGTCACGAAATCATGAAGGATCAGGACGTCATGAAGTTGCTGGGCAGCATGACCGCCGAGCAACGTTTAGCTGTGTTACTGGTAAATTTATCCGCGCGTTTCGCCGCATTGGGCCATTCTCCGACGGAGATTCATTTGAAAATGTCGCGCGAGGAAATCGGCAATTATTTGGGGCTTAAACTCGAAACCGTGAGCCGCACTTTTTCCAAGTTGCAAAACGATCGACTGTTGGAAATCGACCGCCGCAATCTGCGTATTTTCAATCTGGCCAGATTAAAACAGCTCATCGACTTCGGCCGCTGCGAGCATTCCGGGAGAAATTTAGGGTGATGCGGCGGAAGCAGGCGGAGGAGTAATTTCGATCCGCGCCACCGTATCATTTTCAAAGTACAAAGTGACGCGTTTGATTTCAGTATTAAGTTCTGTTTCACGCCGGCGGCTGTAGACATAATCCCAACGGTTGTCGTGAAAGCCATCCATAATCATGGGCGTGCCGAGCACGAAGCGCGCCTGGTTTTTATCCATGCCGACTTTCAGTTTTTCGAGTTGCGCCGCTTCGATTAAATTTCCTTGCTGAATATCAATATGATGAATAGAACAGGCACTCAGTAAGAGCAACTGAATCAGAATAAGAAAGAAGGTCGCACGCATGGGTTTTCTACTTTAAAGTGAATGGGTATGATTCCGGATCGACAGTATATCGGCGCACGGTGCTTATGATAAGCGAAGACCTTAAAAAAGCTGGACTCAAATCCACGTTGCCGCGTTTGAAAATCCTGCACATGCTGGAGCAGGATCGCCAGCGCCACATGAGCGCGGAGGATATGTACAAGGTGTTGCTGGAATCCGGCGAAGACGTCGGCCTAGCCACCGTGTATCGGGTGCTCACCCAATTCGAAGCGGCCGGGTTGGTCACACGCCACAAATTCGAAGGCGGCCATTCGGTTTTCGAGCTGAATCACGGCGAACACCATGATCATATCTTGTGTGTGAAGTGCGGGCGGGTCGACGAATTCGTCGACGACACCATCGAGTTGCGCCAGCGCAACATCGCCGAACAGCTCGGTTACGCGATGACCGATCACAGCCTGTATATTTACGGCATTTGCAAGAATTGCAGAAAGTAAATCGCAGGCTTGCATTCTGACATTCTGATTACCGGCAGCAAGACCTGAACGAGAAGCCTCAACGCGGGTCTGATCAACACAATATCCGCTAGCTAGGAGACCTATCATGCTCTGGCGTGAAAAGAAAACCCGCCTGCCTTCCCAAAAAGAAGCGCTGCCCGGACGGGAGCAAAAAATTCCGGTGCCTGCGCAACACCATGTTAACCGGCAGCCTATGGAAGGGCCTTTCGCGGCAGGACTTGAAATGGTGTTGTTCGGCATGGGTTGTTTTTGGGGCGCGGAACGCAAATTCTGGCAAGTCCCCGGCGTGCAGGTCACGGCCGTGGGCTATGCCGGCGGCTACACGCGCAATCCCAGCTATGAAGAAGTCTGCAGCGGCATGACCGGTCACAACGAGGTGGTGCGCGTGGTGTACGACCCGGCCAAAGTCAGTTTCGAACAACTGCTCACTGTCTTTTGGGAAGCGCACGATCCGACGCAGGGCATGCAGCAGGGTAACGACGTGGGCACGCAATACCGCTCCGGAATCTATACCTATAATGCAACGCAGCAGGCGGCGGCGCTGGCATCGCGTGACCGTTACCAGAAAAATCTGCTGGCACAAGGCCATGCCGCCATCACCACTGAGATCATCGACGCGCCGGAATTTTATTTTGCCGAAGATTATCACCAGCAATATCTGGCGAAAAATCCGGGCGGTTATTGCGGTTTAGGTGGAACCGGGGTTAAATGTTGACATATTTTTCACGGCGCCGGTTATTGAGGTTTGGCGCTGTCCGCATCGAGATATACCCCCAAGGGCCCGCGTGTGAGGTACAGCGTCATGGCTTGGCCGTTGCGCATAATTTCGACCGCGACCGTTTCACCGGCCTTGCCGCTCGAGGTGGCTTTTTGTAAATCGCCGGTCGCAAACATGCGTTTGCGGTCGTAACTCAAAACAATATCGCCTGGAAGCAACCCGGCGGCGCGGGCGGGCGAGCCTTCCAACATATCGCGGATCACGACCCGATTGGACTGATTGGTCGCATACAGATATGCATCGTAGCCTTCGTCGCCCAGCGAATTATTAATGTCCTGCTTGCGCCCCTCGAGTTTTTCAACCTCGTTGGAGTAACGCACGGTCCCCATCCAGCCTTCGCGGATCGCGCGGTCGCGCAAAAACAGGCGGTCCATTTCCAATTGTTCGAAACGCTGGCGGGTTTGTTTCACCGTCGCCATGCTCAGGCCCGCGTTGCGCAGGGCGTCTTCATCGAATACCGGCTCGTTGGTGTGCGCGGTCGTTTCCGCGGTTACAGGGGCGGTGACGGGGACCGCCGCCGTATTCGCCGCCGCGCGGGGACTGAGCTGGGATTTCATTTCATGTAATTCTTTTTCCAGCCGCGCCACGGTTTGTGCCAGTTGCTGGCGTGCGGCGATTTCCTTTTGGAGCGCGGCGCTGGGAGTATCCGGTGCAGGAATTTCCGGAGTGGCGGCAGCGGTCGCAAGTGGTTTCAACAGGGCGGGGGCTTCGCTGCGGACATCCGGAGGGGGAACGGGCGGGTCATCACGCAGCAATATTTGCACGCCCATTCCCAGGGCTGCGCCTGCGGCGAGCATGGCGGTACTGATAAGCAGGGTTTTATTCATGCGCTGCGGTGCCGGAAGAAGTCATGAGACTATATTCGAACACGCGGCGGCAGGAAAAGTTTCGAATTAACAATCATGCCGGGGATCAAGTTTTTTCCGGCGCAGATGCTATGCTTTTTCAACCCATAACCGCTGGCGGCTCCCCGATGATAAACGAACTGATGAATACCTACCTGTTCCGCGATATGGAGTACGTTGCCTTGCAGGAAATCGCTAAATTGTCCACGCGCTTACATCTCAATGACGGCGATGTCCTGATCCACGAAAATGAAACTGAAAATTTTGATGTGTTCGTGTTGTGCTCAGGGCCGGTGGAAGTGCTCTCCAGCAGTTCGGCGGCGGTGAGCAGCGACGTGGCCATCTCCAAACAGGATCTGGAAATTTTCGGCGAAATCAGTTGGATCACGCGGCGCAAGCGTACGGCGACCGTGCGCGCCCGGGGTGAAGTCGAGGCGATCCGCATCGATGGAAAAACCTTTATGGAATATCTCGAAGCACACCCGAAAACCGGTTTCGAAGTCATGCATAAAATTGCCATGTTTCTTGCCGAGCGCCTGGTCTCCACGGACACCTTACTCAAGCAGATTCTCTGGAACAGCAAACTGTAATCCGGTTTGCCCGTTAAATCGGAAATGGAATGAAGTAAATTTTGTCATGCGGCAACACTCTGCAAATACAAATGAATTTCTAGCGGCGTTTAATGGTTCCTTTGCCGGCATGCTGCATTGGACGCAGCTCGACGAATTATGGCGCGTACTACGCCGCGACGCGGGCGGTCAGTGGTACGTGTATGCCGTGGGCGAAGCGCCGCCCGGGCTGCCGGCGGATGCCGCGCAGGTGGAACGTTTCATCACGGAAATCGACCAGCTTTTGCGCCGCGATCACCAGGAAGACTATTGCGGCGTGGTTTATGTCGACGAACCTGCGCAACCGCGCTTGGTAAAAATCTACGATCCGCATAACCTCGGCGTGTCCTGCGGTTACAGTATTCATCCGCCTCTGCCGGGCTGGGTCATGTCAAAACTTGCTCCCGTGGATTTAAATATGCAAGGCTCACCCTCCGGGCAGCGCAAACGCTGGTGGCAGAGGATGTTTGGTTAAGAATATGCAGAGTGCGGAACAGCGTCTTTTGGATCTCGATATTATTTTGCCTGCGGTGAGCTCACCCGCTGCGAATTATGCCAATGCCGTGCGTAGCGGGAATCTGCTGTTCATTTCCGGCAAGGGGCCGTTGCCTGAAAACGGAAAATCGCCGCACGGAAAGCTTGGACAAGAATTTACTGTGTCCGACGGTTACCGCCTGGCCCGTTCCGCCGCATTGGATGTAGTCGCGGTGATACGCGCCGAGCTGGGCTCCCTCGACTACGTCGTACGCGTGATCGAGGTACAGGGTTTTGTCAATTCAACGCCTGAGTTCGAAGAGCATGCCCAAGTACTTAACGGCTGCTCTGATTTGCTGATAGAAATATTTCAACAGCGCGGCGTGCATGCACGCTCGGTTTTTGGTGCATCTTCACTGCGTAATGGTTTACCGGTGGTTTTGAAAGCAGTTATTGAGGTGGCGCAAGTGCGCGAGGAAGCTGTTATTTAGCATTTCGAAAATACTGAAATGATTTACAACAATAAGGAGAAGTTGCGATGGAACCGCTATGTTCAGGCGATCTTTGCCTGCGCCCGTTTGTGGCACACGATGTACCGGCGTTTGTCGACGCGGCGCGCGAATCGCACGCCACGGCAGGCCGTTGGATGAGCTGGTGTCATGTCGATTATTCAAGCCAGGAAGCACAAGCTTGGTTCGCACGGGCCGCTCATAATTTGCAAGAGCATAAAGCTTATGAACTGGGCATTTTCACGGCGGACGGGGAAAAGTTACTCGGCGGCGTGGGTCTCAATCAGTTCAACCGCGAACATAACTTCTGCAACCTCGGCTACTGGGTGCGCGAATCCAGGCAAGGGCGAGGCATCGCTACGCAAGCATCACGCGTGTTGGTGGATTTTGGCTTTCGCGAGCTTAAACTGGCGCGGATTGAAATCGTTGTGCCGCAAGGCAACCTGCCCAGCCAAAGAGTCGCGCAAAAAACCGGTGCCACGTTTGAGTGTGTTGCGCGTAATCGCCTGGTGGTTAATCGCCATTCCGTGGCGGCGGCGGTTTACTCGCTGATTCCTTGATGAGGTGTATTAACTTTTGAATAAACTACTGAAAAAAGCGCTGCACAAACTTCAAAGCGGCGACATGCACGGCGCGGAAGAGCTGTATAAAAAAATCCTGCGCGACGACGCGCACGACGTGGACGGCAACTACTTGCTGGGCGCGTTGTATGCCGAGCGTGGTGAAATGGAACGCGCCTTGAAGTTTACCCTGCGCGCCGCGCAACATGCGCCACGCTCGCCGTTCATACAAAATAATCTGGGTAATATTTACCGCATGGGAGGCGAGCTTGACATGGCGCGGCAGTGTTACCTGCGCGCGATCGAAATCGATCCCAGCGCGATGGAACCCTATAATAATCTGGGCATCTTGATGAAGCGGTTGGGAGATAACGCTGCCGCGATTGAATATTATCAACAGGCCATCGATCGCAATCCGCTGTTTGTGCAGGCGCATTACAACTTGGGCAAGGCGTTGCGCGAATCCGGCCAGGAGGAAGCTGCCGCCGCAAGTTACCGGCGGGTGCTGGAATTACAGCCGCAACATGCGCAGGCGCTGGAAGGATTGGGAAGTTACTATCTGAAACTGAACGAGCCGGCGCAGGCGCGCAGCTATTTCGAGCAGTGCGTGCAAATCGATCCCGGCGATATCTGCGGTGCGCGGTTAAAATTGGCCTACCTGAATGCGGCGCCGCCGCCGGCTCGCTACTCGGATGAATTGGTGCGTCAAACCTACGAAACCAAGGCCGCGACCTGGGATGCCGATGTCCAGCGTGCCGAGTATCGCTTCCTTGGCCCGCAACATATTCATACGGCTTTTTTGCAATGGGCCGGTGCGCGTCGCGAGCTCGACATTTTAGATTTAGGCTGCGGCACCGGCGCCTGCGGCGAGTTATTGCGACCCTACGCGCACCACCTCGCAGGGGTGGATCTGTCGGCGCCGATGTTGGCGCTGGCCCGGCAAAAGCAGTGTTATGACGAACTGCATAATGCCGAGATCAGCACCTTTCTCGCCCGCGCGCCGCACACCTATGATGTGATGGTGGCCTCCGCGGTCTTGATTTTCATCGGCGATCTGGCGGAGGTGCTGCGTGCGGCACGGCGTGCGTTGCGCCCCGGTGGTGTGTTCATTTTCACCTGTTATCGCAGCGAAACCGCCGCAGTCGCCGTTCGTGACAATTTCCATTTTGCGCACAGCGAGGCGCATGCGCGCGCGTCCGCGCAGGCGGCGAATTTTACGGTCGCAAGCATTGCCGGCGTGGTGCATGAATATGATCGGGGCGAGGAGTTACCTGGATATCTTGTGGTGTTGAGCGCCTGACCATTAAAAAACGGCAGACACAACCGTGTCTGCCAAAGTGGTACTCCCTGAAATAAAAATCCGCTTCTTGATTCAGTGGTGCCGCGAGTCTTCCAGGCTGTGTTCGACATTGCTGTTGGGGATGGGATGACGTCCAAGCGCGGCGTCGATCTCATAGGGGAAAGTGCCGCATGGATTGCGTGCGGAGGTGTCGCAGGTGCGTACGACGAACATTGCATAGATCGGGTCAAAGCCGATAATTCCGGTGAGCCAGGGATAGATCGAGGCCAGCATCGAATACCAAACCCATGGCGGTTGCACCGCATCATTAGTTGCAATCAAAAATAGCGGATAACCCAGCATCGCCGCACCCGCCAGAACACGCGCCACGCGATCCAGCCAGCCCACATTTTGAATGACAGCCAATTTTTCTCTCAGTAATTTCATGCTTGCGTACCTCGCGGTTGTGAAGAATAGAAGCTGAGTCGATATTCACACATCGGCGGATACATTCTTCGTTCGCCAACGCGCTTATTATTGTAAAGATTTGACACAACCTCGTTCTTCAAAGTCGGTGGTTTAACCTCATTGTTATCTACGCTAGGCCCATACCCGCAGGCTGGCAATGGGGTCAACAACTGAAACCCAAGCGGAATTCATCCGAATTTCGGAGGGAAATAAATTTCACTTAGGATTACAACTAGATGTGCGGCGAAGCGGGGTATTAATTTCAGGAGGATCAAAACATTCTATGTTTGCAGGGGTTGACCGATGAGATGTTGAAGCTCAAGCCCGGCAACCCGTGCCGGGCTCTGGCGTGTCGTCAACTGGGCTGCTTCATCATTTCTTCTTTCAGCTCGGTGCCTTTCTTGGCCACGCAGTCCTCTTTGGAGACGGCAAGAAAGCCTTTGCCTTTGCAACTGTTCTTACCTTTACATTCGTTGCTCGCACTTTTGCATGCAGTTTGGCCTTTGCATGAATTGATACCGGCGCATTTAATGTTTGCATCGGTGGTTTTACCCGCGGCGTCTTCCGCCGAAACTGCGCCACTGAGCAATAAACTTGCAGCGGCTGCGGCCAGGGCGACACCCGAAAGTTTTTTCACTGCGGCCATCGTTGAATCTCCTTTTACATAGTGGGTTGGATAAAAAACTCTCCACACTTCCGAATCACGCCGGCTTCGTCAACCGCGTCGAATTCAGGAACGCGCGATACGAGCGGTTGCTCGCTGCGCATGAGTATAGGTGGAGTATCTGTTATTTCCCAGCGCGCTCTGAGGGAAGAATATTCAGCTAAAATAGTCTGCGTCTTAATCAACGGCATGCCCGCGGGGGAGTGTGAGCGGCAACGTAAATACACCACACAATGCGGGCGTGAAAGGCACGTGATTGCCGCGCGCTAAAAAGAATAATGAAGGTCAGTTAATTCGATTGCTCGATTCAACAATTCAAACAATTACGTTTGGGAGAGGGAAATATGACGAAGCGCATCGTGATGTGTTTTGACGGTACCTGGAATACGCCCGACAACAATGGCGACATCGGCGGCGATACCAGTACCAATGTCTGGAAATTTTTCAATTCGGTTGCGGAAAAAGGCGCCGACGGCATGACCCAGATCAAGTGGTACGACGAAGGCGTGGGCACCAAGTGGTACAACAAAGTGCGCGGCGGCGCCTTTGGCGTGGGACTGTCGACCAACATTCAGGAAGGCTATCGCTTCCTCGCCAAGATTTACGAAGAGGGTGATGAAATTTACTTGCTGGGCTTCAGCCGCGGCGCTTACACCGCGCGCAGTCTGGTGGGCATGATCCGTAACTGCGGCCTGGTGATGGCGGACAACCTTAATAAGATCAGCGAAGCCTATCAGCTTTATCGCACCCGTGATCAACATGCCGACGGCCCGAATGCGCAGTTCTTTCGCGACAATTATGCGCGCGTCGTCAAAATCAAATTCATCGGTGTGTGGGATACGGTGGGTGCGCTGGGTATCCCGATTGAATCGTTCGAATGGTTCAATAAAGAGTATTATCAATTTCACGATACCGAACTCAGTGGAATTGTCGAGAACGCATTCCATGCGCTGGCCGTGGACGAATACCGCGAAAATTTCGCGCCGACGTTATGGGCTCCTAGCACCAAGCCGAATCAGCGCATGGAGCAAGTCTGGTTTGCCGGCGCGCATGCGAACGTCGGCGGCGGCTACGAGAAAGAGGAGCTGTCGGATATTGCGCTCGCCTGGATGCAGGAACGCGCGCGCAGTTGCGACCTCGCCATTGAGGCCGGCAAGATGCCGCAAGTGACCCCTGCGAATAGTGCCGGTTGTGTGCATAATTCTTTTGAGGAGTTCATGCGCGGCTTTTACCGGCTCACGCATTCGCGTTATTTCCGCGCCATCGGCAAAACCGATTACGGCAATGAAGAAGTGCATCCTTCGGTGCTGGAGCGGTTGAACTCCATCGCAACCTATAGGCCGAGAAATCCGGTCGGCGGCAAAGTAAGTGGCATACGTAACCCGGGCAGCGGAAAGTTGTAACGGAAGCGCTGTCGTCTTCAAGAGGAGTGTCGAGATGGGAATTGAAGTCGATGGCGTGATGATCGCAACCGATGACCAAGGCTATCTGGTCGATCCCGAAACCTGGAACGGCGCCGTGGCGGAAAAACTCGCGCAGCAGGCGGGCATTACACTGGGCGACGAACACCGGAAAATTCTGCAATTCATCCGTAATTATTTCGACCAGCACCGGCTCGCCGCCGATGCCCGCTTCGTCATGAAATACATCGAGGATGAACTGGGGTACAAGGACAACGCGAGCCAGCGATTGTATGAACTGTTCCCCTACGGCTACATGCAGCAGGTGTGCAAGATCGCTGGCATGCGGCGGCCCCGGGCATGGAGTACGGGTTGACGCCGGGCTTAGGATTGGAGTTCCTGTAGTAAAGTTTAACGTTGAATTTCATTTAATGTGCTATGAACAACTGCACCTTTCCCCTGCAAGGGGGAAGGTAGAGCAACGCAGGAGCAGTTGCCGAAGATGGGGGTGTGCAAGCGCTGCTTTTGATCATCCTCGTGCAGATGTTTTTCATCCTGAATAAAACTCAAATAACATGACTCGTCACTTGGCAACATTCTGTTGCCAAGCAGGTAGAATGTGCGAAGTTTTAGCTACATGCGGAGATTGATGTATGGCGATGGATGTAATTGATTACCAAATTTACGGCGGGGAAATGCAATTTGTCGAGATCGAGCTCGACCCGCAGGAAGCCGCGGTCGCGGAAGCTGGCGCGATGATGTACATGGAAGACAGCATCGAAATGGAAACCATTTTTGGTGACGGCTCGCAACAGCAAGCCGGCCTGCTCGGCAAACTGATGGGCGCGGGCAAACGCCTGCTGACCGGCGAATCGATGTTCACCACCGTGTTCATCAACCAGGGTTCGGGCAAACGCAAAGTTGCGTTCGGCGCGCCTTATCCCGGCAAAATCATTCCCATACATCTGTCGGAACTGGGCGGCACACTGATCTGCCAGAAAGATGCGTTTTTGTGCGCAGCGCGCGGCGTATCGCTGGGCATCGCATTCCAGAAAAAACTCGGCGTGGGATTATTCGGCGGCGAAGGTTTCATCATGCAAAAGCTCGAAGGCGACGGCCTGGCCTTCGTGCACGCGGGCGGCACCTTGCTGGAACGCACCTTGGCGCCCGGGCAGGGGTTGCGTGTTGACACCGGCTGCCTGGTCGCCTTGCAACCGTCGGTGTCGTACGACATCCAGTACGTCGGTAAAGTCAAGACCGCACTGTTCGGCGGCGAAGGCCTGTTTTTCGCAACCCTGCGCGGCCCCGGCAAAGTGTGGCTGCAATCGCTGCCGCTGAGCCGCCTGGCGAATCGCATTATCTCGGCGGCGCCGAG
>CAZHHW010000085.1:0-14904 GCA_964532385.1 uncultured Gammaproteobacteria bacterium
AACCCGAATGGCTGGTGGTGGTGGGTATCTGCACACATCTGGGTTGCGTGCCGACGCACAAAGACGAAGGCTGGGTATGCCCGTGCCACGGCAGCCGCTACGACATGAGCGGACGCATTCTGCGCGGGCCCGCGCCGCGCAACCTGGAAGTGCCGCCGTATAAATTTCTCGCGGACAACAAACTTCTCATCGGTGAGGCTTAACATGGGCGGCCCCATCGTTGACTGGATTGACCGGCGTTTCCCGCTGACTAGTTTTATCAAGCATGAACTCACCGAATATCCCACGCCACGGAATTTGAGCATCTGGTGGAACTTCGGCTTCTTCGCCGGATTCATGCTGGTGTTGCAGATGATCAGCGGCTTGTTTCTCGCCATGCATTACAAACCCGATGCGCTTTTGGCCTTTGCCTCGGTCGAGCACATCATGCGCGACGTAAACTACGGCTGGCTGATCCGTTATTTGCATTCAACTGGCGCCTCGGCATTTTTCGTGGTGATTTATATTCATATGGCACGCACGCTTTACTACGGTTCGTTTCGGGCGCCGCGTGAGCTGATGTGGTGGACCGGACAAATTTTATTGCTGTCGCTGATGGCGACCGCTTTCATGGGTTATTTGTTGCCGTGGGGCCAGATGTCGTTCTGGGGCGCGCAAGTGATTACCAATCTGTTTCGCGCCACGCCGTTCATCGGCGACCAGGTCGTGATCTGGCTACGCGGCGATTTTTCGGTGGGCGATGCGACCTTGACGCGTTTTTATGCGCTGCATTTCCTGTTTCCCTTCCTGATCTGCGCTCTGGTCGGAATTCATTTAATCGCATTGCACTTTGTAAAAAGCAGTAATCCGTCCGGCATTGATCTGGCGGATAAAGACAATATCCCGTTCCATCCGTATTTCACGTCCAAGGATTTTTATGGCCTGGGAATTTTCCTGATGGTGTTTTTTTCGGCGGTATTTTTTGTTCCGGAATTTTTTATCGAAGCTGCGAATAATATTCCGGCGAATCCGTTGCAGACACCGCCGCATATTGTGCCGGAATGGTATTTCCTGCCGTTCTACGCGATTCTGCGCGCGATTCCCGATTTGCTCGGCGGGGTTGTGGTCATGACATTATCCATTCTGGTATTCGCGCTGATGCCCTATCTTGACCGTTCCAAAATTCCGGGCGGCTCGCGTTATCGGCCTTTTTACCGAGCGATGTTCTACGTGTTCCTCGTGGATATTGTCGTGCTCAGCTACGTCGGTGCTCAGCCGCCCACCGAAGCGATGGCATTGATCGGGCAGATTGCAACACTGGTATATTTCGGCTTGTTTGTACTGCTGCCGTATATGTCGGTGAAAGAAGAGGCTTGGCTGCGTAAGCGCGGCTTGCCGGTGGCAGTCGTGGCGATGTTGGCGAGCGAAGATGCGCAGCGAGTAACGATGAGGGCGCGCAAATGAGGTTGGGATGCAGCATTGCGATCCTGCTGGGTTGCGCAGTGTTGAACGCCACTGCCAGTGAGCTGGCCGATGTCAGGTTTGAACGCTCGCCCGAGGCCTTGCTGCGCGGCGCCGAAGTCGTAACCAGCGTGTGCATGGGTTGTCACAGTCTGCACTATGTCAAGTACCGGGACTTATTGCCCTTGGGTTTCAGCAGCGCAGCGGTGGATAAATTGCGCGGGAGTCGAAGTCTGGAAGAACCCCTGCTGAGTGCAATGACCGATGACATGGCGATTGAACAGTTCGGTTTGGTTCCTCCAGACCAATCACTGTTGGCCAAAGCGCGCGAGGGCGGGGCGCGGTATATTTATTCGCTCTTAACCGGTTACGAGCAAGACGCCAAAGGCAGCGTGGCGAATCGATTATCTCCCGGGCTGCGCATGCCGGATATCCTCGGCTACGCTTCCGCTAATCCAGTGCAGCGTGCGGCCTTGCAGCAGCAAGTGCGTGACGCGGCGGTATTTCTGGAATGGGCTTCGGATCCTCATGCCAATGAACGCCGCCATCTGGGCATCTATGTGCTGGCTTATCTGGCGATGCTAACTTTCCTGCTCTATCTCATCAAACGCCGTATATGGGCGCGCTTACCGCCGCCGGTGACGCGTTCGACGCGTTCAATGCTCTAGGGGCTGTGGGTTTACATCTATTGCTCACTTGATTACGATGACGGGCATGAAATGGTGCGGTATTTGTTTAGTTGTTGCGTTAGCGGGGGGCGCGCCAGTGTTGGCCTATGCAGCCCAGGACGAATGCGCGAATGGTTTGCAGTCGTATATGGAAGGGAACTTCGCCAAGGCGCTGAAAACGTTTGAAGCCGCCGCAAAAAAGAAAGACGGCTGTGCGCAGTTTCAGCTCGGCATGATGCATATGTATGGACGTGGCACCAAGAAGGACGAGGCCAAGGCCAAGGAGTGGTTCAGGAAATCCGCCGCCAGTGGTTTTGAAAAAGCCCAATTGCAGTTATCGCAAACCAATCCCTAACGCTTAACCGGTTTCTACCGGTGTTTCCGCCGCATTTCCCCAGTCCGACCACGAGCCCGCATAGCCACGCACGCGTGCGTAACCCAGCGATTTGAGCACCATATAAGTGTGCGCCGAACGATGATGGGTATGACAATACACAATCACTTCCTTGTCCGGCGTGATGCCACGTTGTGTCAGTAGTGCGCGTAATTCAGCAGGGGTTCTGAAGCGTAAATTGCGCGACTGATCCATGGCCAGCAACCAATCCATATTGACCGCCCCTGGAATATGACCGCCGCGTTCCGCGCTGCGCACTTCACCGGAAAATTCCCGGGCAGTACGGCAGTCGAGCAAACGGATAGCAGGGTTTTTGAGGTTACTTAGAACATACGCACGATCCGCTACTACGCTGTTATTGACATTAACATTGTATACGCTCGGCGTAACCGCAACCGCTTCGCCATCCATAGGATGACCTTCGGCCGCCCAGGCGGCGAGTCCGCCATTTACTAGCGTGGTATGGGTGTGACCCATTGCGTGCAGAGTCCATAAAAAGCGGGCTGCCTTGCCGCCGCCTTCTTCGTCGTAGGCAACGACCTGGGTCTGGGCAGTAAGTCCCAGGCGGGAAAAAATTTCGCTCAGCGTCGTGGTGTCCGGCAACAGGCCGATCACCGGCGGTTTATTGCGAATGATTTTGGTGTAGTCCAAATGCACCGCGCCGGGGATGTGTTGACGCGCATAAATGTCGGCGCGGCAAAGGTCAATAACGCGTACCTTGGAATCCTTTAAATGATGTCCGAGGTCGTCGGGTTCGATTAGCAGCGGAAGCGTATCAGTGCTCATGGCGATTAGCGTCTCAGCTCTGGGGTTAGATGGGGATGTAGCGTTTGCAGCAGCGATTTAAACACTTTGGGCGAACCGGCCACAATATTGCCGGTGTCCATGAATTCGCCGCCGCCGGACAAATCGCCGACCAAGCCGCCGGCTTCCTGGATCAACAATACCCCGGCGGCGACGTCCCACGGATTCAGGCCGAATTCCCAAAACCCATCCAGACGCCCCGCGGCGACATAAGCCAAGTCCAGCGCGGCGGAACCGGCGCGGCGGATGCCGGCCGTCATCGGAGTCAGCGCTTTGAAGGTTTGTAGATAGCAGTCTAGATGTTGCTGGTAACGGAACGGGAAGCCCGTGCCCAGGAGTGCGCCGTCGAGACTTTTTAGTGTGCTCACGCGAATGCGTTTGTTATTGAGCTGGGCGCCCGCGCCGCGCGAGGCTGTGAAGATTTCCTGGCGCATCGGATCGTACACCACGCCGTGCGTCAAGATACCCTTGTGCTGGATTCCAATGGACACGGAGAATTGCGGAAAGCCGTGCAGAAAGTTGGTGGTGCCGTCGAGGGGATCGATGATCCACACATACTCTTCGCCCGCTTGTTCGCCGCTTTCTTCGGCGAGGATGCCGTGATTGGTGTAATGCTTGCGAATCACCGCAATGATTTCCTGCTCGGCATTGCGATCGACTTCGCTGACGAAATCGTTGCGGGATTTCGATGCGATCGTCAATGTGTCGATGCGATCGACCGAGCGCAGGATGACATTACCTGCCTGACGCGCGGCACGAACCGCAATATTGAGCATGGGATGCATGTGAGATTGGGCCGGCAGTTGTAGGGCGTGTATTCTAGCAGGCGTGTCGTATCGCTTGAACGGAAAATTACATCAACATTTGCTACGAATAAGATGGTGACAGCATTTGTCTCTGGCAATTTTATCCAATATCCGGATCGTATTGATCCATACCACGCATCCCGGCAACATCGGCGCCGCCGCGCGTGCGATGAAGACCATGGGTCTTACGCATCTGCGCTTGGTCGCGCCTAAATTTTTTCCGCATGAAGAAGCGACGGCGCGCGCGGCGGGGGCGGCCGACGTGTTGGATAATGCGCAGGTGTACCCGGCATTTGCGGAGGCGGTTGCCGATTGCAGTCTGGTTTTGGGCGTCAGCGCGCGCGCCCGCACGATTGCCTGGCCACAATGGGATGCACGCGCGGCAGGTCAGCATATTGCCGATGCAGCGCAAAATTCACAGGTCGCGCTGGTGTTTGGATCTGAACGCGTTGGCTTGAGCAACGCGGACATCGATCATTGTCATGGGTTGGTGCAGATTCCGGCGAATCCGGATTATGCGAGTTTGAACCTGGCGGCCGCCGTGCAAGTTCTCGCTTATGAATTACGCGTCGCGGCGTTGGAGAGGGCTGGAAGAAAATCAACCTCGCCCGAACATGTTCCGGCAGATACCCAGGCGGTCGAACATTTCTATACTCATCTGCGGCAGACGTTGGTGGATGTCGCATTTCTGGATCCACAGAATCCCCGCCAGTTGATGCGCCGCCTGCGCCGCCTGTTCAACCGCGCGCTGCCTGATACAATGGAACTTAATATTTTGCGCGGCATACTCGCGGCGGTTGACGCGAAAAACGCCAAATCCCGTTAACTTGTTTTCAAGACCTGACACCAAATAATGCTGCGACGTATCCGAGAAGACATTCAGTGTGTATTTGAACGCGATCCCGCGGCGCGCAGCACTTTTGAAATCATCACCACCTATCCCGGGGTGCACGCGATTCTGGTTCATCACGTAACGCACTGGCTCTGGCACCTCAATGCGAAATGGCTGGCACGGTTTCTTGCGGCAATCGCGCGCTGGTTAACCGGGGTTGAAATTCATCCCGGCGCGAAAATCGGCCGGCGTTTTTTCATCGACCATGGTATGGGTGTAGTGATTGGCGAAACCGCAGAAATTGGCGACGACTGCACGCTCTACCATGGCGTGACGTTGGGCGGGACGAGCTGGAAGAAGGGCAAACGGCATCCCACGCTGGGCAATCAGGTGGTGGTTGGTGCTGGGGCGAAAATACTGGGACCCATCACCATTGGTGATGGCGGCCGTGTCGGGTCAAATGCGGTGGTTGTGAAAGATGTCGCACCCGGCGCGACCGTGGTGGGCGTGCCCGGCAAGGTAGTACAACAAGCCGACACGGAAGAGCGCGATGAGCAGCGGCGTGCGATGGCTAAAAAGATCGGCTTTGACGCGTATGGGCAAACCCAGGATATGACCGATCCGGTAGCGCATGCGATTAATCTCATGCTCGACCATATGCACGCGGTGGATCGCCGGCTCGAAGCCATTTGCACTGCGTTGAAGGAATTGGATGTACCTATGAATGATGAAAAACTACCCGCCCTGGAGGGGTGCAAGATCACCCCGTCGGCAGACTCACCCCAGGAAGAAAAGTTGTGAGATCAGGCATATATGAATGAAAATGCTCAAGCTGAATAGTTGACTAAATTACTTGGCTATGGCTTACTGTTCAGCATGGCAGATTGGATATCCGATGTAAGTGAAATGGTCTCGTTTGAAGGAAATCTGGCTTAACTGCCGCATTTTCCTGAGAATGTTGTCGTAATGATCAACTAGGAAAAGGTACCCAATGAAATTAACTACCAAAGGCCGCTATGCGGTGACTGCGATGTTGGATCTCGCCCTGCACAATGACCAAGGACCGATCACACTGGCGGATATCTCCGAACGTCAAGGGATTTCCTTGTCTTATCTGGAACAGTTATTTTCCCGGCTGCGAAAAAATGGCCTGGTCGCCAGTGCGCGTGGCCCCGGCGGCGGTTACCGGCTGAGTCGCGATGCGAATGAAATTGCGGTGGTCGACGTTATTACCGCCGTGGACGAAAAAATTGACGCGCAGCGCTGTGAAGGTGCCGGGAATTGCCAGGATGAAAAAATCTGTTTGACCCATGAATTATGGGGAAAGCTAAGCGATCAGATTTATAAATTCCTCAAAGGCATCAGCCTCGGGGATTTAGTCAAGAATCATGCAATCTGTGAAGTGGCTGAACGGCAAGATCGTGAAATTGCGGAATATCGCGGTGGTAAACGCGTCTCTCTGGGTGTGTAACTCCACGGTTATCCGGAGTACCGAATGTTGGTGGAATAACTTTAGGAAGGTAAAGACTCAATGAAGCAACCGATTTATTTGGACTACTCCGCAACGACGCCGGTGGATACCCGCGTGGCCAGCAAGATGATGGAGTATCTCACCGTCGATGGACAGTTTGGTAATCCGGCATCACGTTCCCATCCCTATGGATGGAGCGCGGAAGAGGCGGTGGAGCGTGCGCGCCAGCACGTTGCCGACCTGGCGGGGGCGGATGCCAAAGAGATCATCTGGACCTCGGGCGCAACCGAATCCAACAACCTTGCGATCAAAGGCGCGGCGCATTTTTACCAGAAGAAAGGCAAGCACATCATCACCTATAAAACCGAGCACAAGGCCGTGCTCGATACCTGCCGGCAGCTTGAGCGCGAAGGTTTTGAAGTGACTTATCTCGATCCGGAAACCAACGGATTGATCGATCTGGCGAAGCTGGAAGCAGCGCTCCGCCCCGATACGATTCTTGTTTCTGTGATGCATGTCAACAATGAAATCGGTGTGATCCAGGACATCGCGGCCATTGGCGAAATCACACGCCCGCGCGGCATTGTATTTCATGTGGATGCCGCACAAAGTCCGGGTAAAACGCCCATCGATTTGCGCACCATGAAGGTCGATCTGATGTCTTTCTCGGCGCATAAAGTCTATGGGCCCAAAGGCATCGGCGCGTTGTTTGTGCGACGCACGCCGCGCATTCGTCTTGAAGCACAGATGCATGGGGGCGGGCACGAACGCGGGTTACGCTCCGGCACCTTACCTGTGCATCAGATTGTCGGTATGGGCGAGGCATTTCGCATTGCGCGTGAAGAGATGGAGTTTGAAAACGAACGCATCCGCCGTTTGCGTGACCGGTTATGGGCTGGATTGAAAGATATGGAAGCGGTGTATCTGAACGGCGATTTAAAACAACGTGTGCCGCACAATCTGAATGTGAGTTTTAATTTTGTCGAAGGCGAGTCATTGATCATGGCGATCAAGGATCTGGCGGTGTCGTCGGGTTCCGCCTGCACTTCGGCGAGTTTGGAACCGTCGTATGTGTTGCGCGCCATTGGGCGTGATGATGAGCTTGCACACAGTTCGATCCGGTTTTCCATCGGCCGTTACACCACGGAGCAGGATATCGACTATTCGATCAAACTGCTGCGCGAGAAAATCGCCAAGTTGCGTGAGCTCTCACCGTTGTGGGAAATGTACAAAGACGGCATCGATTTGAAATCGGTCAAATGGGCAGCGCATTGATATGAGCATCACGTTGACAGAACGCGCTGCGGAGCGCGTAAAAACCTTCATCGATAAACGCGGCAAAGGCGTCGGTGTGCGTCTGGGTGTGCGCACCACGGGCTGCTCCGGACTTGCTTATGTACTGGAGTTCATCGATAGCGTCGATGCCCATGATACGGTGTTTGAAGATCATGGTGTGAAGGTGGCTGTTGATGCAAAAAGTTTGGTTTATCTGAACGGAACACAGCTTGACTTTGCGCGTGAAGGTTTAAAAGAAGGCTTTAAATTCAATAATCCCAACGAGAAAAATACCTGCGGTTGCGGGGAAAGTTTCAACGTCTAATCGTTCAGTGATGGTGCAGTGGCAGATTCCGCTCGCAATTTCTTCGAGATCTTCGACTTAACTCCCGGCTTCGCGATCGACCTTGCGTTATTAACCGGGCGTTATCGTGAGTTGCAACGTTTGGTGCATCCGGATAAATACGCGCAGGGCAGCGATCAGGAGCGGCGGCTCGCGGTACAAACAGCTGCGAACATCAACGACGCATTTCGCACCTTAAAAGATCCGGTTGAACGCGCTCTGTATTTATTGCGTCTAAATAATATTCCCGTGGACGATGAATCCGCGCGACGGCTGGATCCTGAATTTTTGATGGAACAAATGGAATTGCGCGAGGCTTTGGGCGAAGTGCGCAGCAGCGGGCAAGCGGCACACGAGCTGACAAAAATATTTGCAGCCATCAATAAACTCGAAACCCAAACCTTGCATGCTCTCACGCAGGCGTTTGCAGAGGGCGGCGTGGATGCATTACACCGCGCCAATGAACAGGTGCAGAAACTGCGCTTCATTAATAAATTGCGTGCCGAAGCGGGCGAAATCGAAGAACAGCTCAGCAGTAACGCGTGAAGCGCGACGAGAAATTAAACCCATGGCGTTATTAGAACTCAGCGAGCCCGGTCAGACGCCACGCCCACACGAGCGGCGTGTTGCCGTGGGTATTGATCTGGGCACCACGAATTCGTTGGTGGCGGCGGTGCGCAACGGAGTTGCCGAAACACTGCCGGATGCGCGCGGCCGTCATTTACTGCCGTCGGTGGTGCAGTATGCGGTCGGCGCAACGCCCAATGTCGGTGATGCCGCCAAAAGCAATGCGGTGCTTGATCCGTTCAACACGATTGCTTCGGTAAAACGCTTGATGGGTCGCGGTATTGACGACGTCAAGAAACTGGATAACCAGTTGCCTTATCATTTTGCGGCGGCGGATTCAGCCGTGCCGCGTATTGTCACTTCTGCCGGAGCCGTCAGTCCGGTGGAAGTCTCGGCGGAAATTCTGAAAGTGCTCAAGCGGCGTGCGGAAGAAACACTGGCCGCTGATCTCGAAGGGGCCGTGGTCACCGTGCCCGCCTATTTTGACGACGCCCAGCGGCAAGCCACTAAAGACGCGGCACGTCTGGCCGGGCTGAATGTATTGCGTTTGCTGAATGAACCCACGGCGGCGGCGATCGCGTACGGCCTCGATCATCAAGCCGAAGGCGTGTATGTCGTGTACGACCTGGGCGGCGGCACCTTCGATGTGTCGGTGTTGCGGTTGAATCGCGGTGTGTTCGAAGTGCTCGCCACCGGCGGTGATTCAGCGCTGGGCGGTGATGACATGGATCATGTGATCGCCGAGTGGATCATGCGCGAAGCGCACATCGGCGCGGGCGCGGATGCGATGTTATTGCGCCGCTTGCTGCGCGATGCCTGTCAGGCGAAAGAACAACTGAGCGACGCGCCGCGGGCCGCGTTGCATGTCGAACTCGCCGCGCAACAGGTTTGGGCGGGTGAACTGACGCGGGCCAAACTCAATGAGCTCATTGATCCATTGATTCAGAAAACCCTGGCGCCGTGCCGCCGCGCGCTGCGTGATGCCAATATCAAACTCGAAGACGTGCGCGAAGTCGTGATGGTGGGCGGGTCGACCCGCGTGCCGCGGGTTCGTGAACTGGTCGGGCAATTTTTTATGCGTCTGCCACTCACCACCATTGACCCGGATAAAGTGGTGGCATTGGGCGCCGCCCTTCAGGCCGACGTGTTGGCCGGCAACAAACCCGACACCGACATGTTATTGCTGGACGTGAACCCGTTGTCGCTGGGTATCGAAACCATGGGAGGGTTGGCCGAGAAAATTATTCCGCGCAATACCACATTGCCGGTTTCGCGGGGCCAGGACTTTACAACGTATAAAGACGGCCAGACGGCGCTGTCGATCCATGTCGTGCAGGGCGAACGCGATCTGGTCAGCGGCTGCCGCTCGCTGGCGCGTTTCGAATTGCACGGCATTCCGCCGATGGCGGCCGGTGCGGCGCGCATCCGTATCCTGTTTCAAGTCGACGCCGACGGTTTGCTGTCGGTGAGTGCGAAAGAACAAACCACCGGCATCGAAACCAGCATCCAGGTGAAACCGTCGTATGGATTGACGGATAACGAAATCGAAACCATGTTGCTCGATTCCATTGATCATGCCGCCGGCGATGTCGCCGCGCGTCAACTGCGCGAGCAACAGGTGGACGCCGACCGTTTGCTGGATGCCGTGAGCAGCGCCTTGGAAGCGGACGCGGAAACCTTGTTGAGTGCGGTTGAACGCGCGGCCATCGAGGCTGCGATGCAAACGCTGCGCGAGGCACGCGCCGGCAGCGACGAACGCGCGATTAAAAACGCCATCACGGAGCTCGACAAAACCACCGCTGACTTCGCCGCGCGGCGCATGAATGCCGGCATACGTAAGGCGCTGACCGGACGCCGTCTCGCCGAACTTAAAGATCTCTAACCATGCCGAAACTCACCTTCCTGCCGCACAGCAAAATTTGTCCCGAAGGCAAAGTGATCGAGGCGCCCGCCGGCACCACGATCTGCAACGCCGCCTTGGGAGCGGGTCTTGCCATTGAACATGCCTGCGAGAAAGCCTGTGCCTGTACCACCTGTCATGTGATTGTGCGCGCGGGCCTGGAGTCGCTGGATACCGCCACCGAAAAAGAAGAAGACATGCTCGACAAGGCCTGGGGTCTGGAACCGCAGTCGCGCTTGAGCTGCCAGGCCAAAATCGCGGACCAGGATCTGGTCATCGAGATTCCTAAGTACACGATCAATCTCGCATCCGAAAATCACTAACTAAAAGGGGATCGTTATGAAATTGAAATGGGTCGACACGCGCGAAATCGCCATGCAATTGGCCGAGGCGCATCCGGATATCGATCCGAAATATATCCGCTTCACCGATTTGCACCGCTGGGTGTGTGCGCTGGAAGATTTTGCCGATGCGCCCGAGCATTCCGGCGAGAAAATTCTGGAAGCAATTCAGGCGGCGTGGATTGACGAGGTCGGTTGATTTTCGCCGGCTGCGCCCCTGTGCGATTTCCTGCTAATGTAGTGCAATGAGCGGCCAGCAAAAAAAATTCCCGGTCACGTTGCTAGTGATGACCTGCAACGAAGCGCACAACATTGCGCGCTGCCTCGACAGCGTGCCGTTCGTTGCGGAAAAAATCGTCATCGATGCGGGCAGCAGCGATGCCACGGTCGCGATTGCGCAGGCGCATGGTGCGCGCGTGGTGCATCAAGAGTGGCTGGGGTTTGGACCACAGCGCAACTTTTCGTCAACACTTGCCACCCATGACTGGATTTTATTTTTGGATGCCGACGAAGCCCTGTCGTCCGAGTTGATCAAGGAATTCGAACAACGCTTGCCGGATTTGCTGCAATCAAATATAGCTGGTGCGGTTCTACGCCGTTCCGCGCTGTACATGGGCGCGCCGATGTCGTGGTACCGGCCGATGGTCGGCGAGAAATTGGGCCGGTTTTATCACCGTGCGCGTGCGCGCTGGACCGACGCGCGCGTGCACGAGCATCTGAATTTCAACGGCGCGACGGAAATTTTCAAAGCGGTATTTCTGCACTACCAAAATCCCACCTTGGTGCACAAGCAGCTCAAGGTGTTGCGCTACTCGGAATTAAAAGCGCGCGACTGGCGGGATCGCGGCCGGCCGCCGCGCATGTGGGAATGCCCGTTTATTTTCATCGGTACGTTTTTCAAAGACTACCTGTTGCGTCTGGCCATCCTGGATGGCTGGCGCGGTTTTATCGTCGCGCATACGGCGGCGAGCTACTCGGTTTACAAACGCATTCGTTACTACGAAATGCAGCACAATCCCGAGTCGCGTGAAGCGGCCGCGCGCTTGCTCATCGAACACGGTCTTGACCGTTAATCGGCATGGCGAATCGCTATTTACTGTACGGATCGGAACGCTACGCACTGGCGATATTACGCCCGCTGCAAGCGGCAATTCGCGCGCGCGGCGATGCCGCCGCATGGTTTTTTGACCGAGCCGGTTCCGAAGATCTGCGCAGCGACGAACGTCTGCTGAGCAGCGTTGCGGAAGTACGGCGCTGGAATCCCACCGCGATCTTCACGTCGAGCAACGCGATCCCGCATTTTTTTCCCGGCGTGAAGGTCAGTGTGTTCCATGGTTTTAACGCGGGCAAACCGCGCCATATCTACATCCGTGGATTTTTCGATCTGTATTGCACCACCGGCCCGGGCGATACCCGCGCCTTCGCGGCGCTTGCTGAAAAGCTGCGGCACTTCAGCGTGCGCGAGACCGGCTGGCCGAAGCTCGATCCGTTTTTGCGGCAGCTTGCCGCGGACGTACCGCCGCTGCACACGCCGCCGGTGGTGCTGTACCACTCGACTTTCTCGCCGTCATGGAGCGCCGCCGAAACCTTGTACGAAACTGTGCGCGACTTATCGCGCCGCGGACAATGGCGCTGGATCGTGACATTCCATCCGAAAATGAACCCCGCGATCGTCGCCAAATATCGCGCGCTGGAAGGCGAGTTCCTGCGCTTCGCGACCGAGGATAATATTCTCGACCTGTTTCCGCAGGTGGACGTCATGGTGTCCGATACTTCGTCGGCATTGCACGAATTCACGCTGACTTACAAACCGGTGATCACCTTCAACAACCGCCGCCCGGGTCCCCAGCTCATCGATATCCATCAAGCGCAGGAACTTAAGCCTGCCATTGAACGGGCGCTGTCGCGCCCGCCGGAGTTGATGCAAGCCGTGCGCGATTACGCCAACAGCATTCATCCCAATCGCGAGGGACATTCGAGCGAACGGGTGCTGGCGGCGGTGGATGACTTCATCGCCGGCGGCGCGCGCAACGCCAAACTCAAACCGCTCAACTTGTGGCGCAAGTTCAAGATCCGCAAACGTCTGGGCTACTGGGGTAGAAGCTGAAAATAGCCGCGCGCTATGTTCGAAGATAGGCCGTTCATTTCCCCGCTGTTAATTATCCAATAAAGTTCCAGTTATTGTCATTTAGTATCGATAGCTTTACAAGCCTGCAAAAGTTAATGCGCCGTTCCCCATGTTTTTTCTGTCAGCGCTTTCCGTGCTGAATTTGCAAATGTCAATATTCGCTCCGTGACGGCGATGTTAATAAATCACATCCCGCAAGCGGAGTACTCCTTATGGAACATAAAGGAAGCATGAAAATATAGCGCCACTGAATGCATGTCCTGTCGTAGATGTAAAAACCAACCTCCGCTTCGCTCGACATAACCCTCGCGCGGCCGGAGTACCGATTTCCAAAGGAATACCCAGATGAGCCTCTTTTCACGGCAGTTGCGCAGCGATGCTGATGCAAACGAAGTGTCCATGCTGATTGCCGGTACGGGAGGACTGGGTGTGGTCGGTCTGACCAAGCTGATGGCCGATTGCTTCGGCGCGCGCTTCCAGTGTGTGCATACCGAAGAGACGCGCGGCATCGCCCAGCGGCGCGCGCCGGTATGTTCCATTGTCAGAGCCGGGCGCAGCATCCGTTCGGCGCGCCTGCCCGACGGCTTGGTGGACGTGATGCTGGCGGTCGAAGCCGCCGAAGCGCTGCGCGCCGCCTCGCACATCAGAGCAGGCACGCTCTGCATCCTGGCGGATCTGATCATCCCCGCGTCGGGGGCGATGTCCGCGGCGATTTCCGGAATTACGGTGACGCGTGTGGTCGAGGCTCTGCAGGCGCGCGGCGCCCAGGTGCTGGTGGTGCCGGTGGCCGGCTGGCTGCATCGCGAGCGTCTGCCGGAGATGCTCAGTTCCATCGCCGTATTCGGTGCCGCAGCTCAACTGTTTGGCTATTCGCTGGAACAGGCTGAAACGCATCTAGCGCGCCAGTTTGGCAACCGCATGTGGATGCAAAATCGCGAGGCCTTGCACATCGGTTACGTGGTTGCGCCGGGTACCGGCCAACGGGTGAATGTGCCGCCCGTGGTGCACCGGCCGCGCGAAATCAGTTTCGACCTGGTGGCGGTCTAACATGCGTGTCGTGACATTTCCAGGTCTGGGAGCAAGTTACCCGCGCATGCTCGAGAAATATCTCGCTGCCTATTCCGATGATGCCGCGCAGATAAACAGCTGGCTGGAACCTATCGACAGTGATGCGTGCGGTGCGGAATGCGCCGCCGAGTTACGCGCGCAGGCGGAGATTCATGCGCTTAATCTGCTTTGGTGGCGCCGTTCACGCAGTTCGCTCGCCGCCGATGCGGTGTGCGGGCACAGCTTGGGTTACTACGCTGCCCTGGTCGCCGCGGGTGTGGTCGACGAAGCCACTTCATTCAGGTTGCTCGCGGTGGTGTTGCGCACCGTGTGGCCCGCCTTCGCCGCTCATGCGCAAAATATTCATGTATTGACCCTTCGCCATGAAACCGATCTGGCCGCACTCGCCGCGCGTCACGGCATGGAGTTGATTGCGCAGAACAACAGCATGCAAGGCGTGTTGTATGGCGCAAGCAACGCGTGGGATGCGCTGATTCGCGAAGTGGGCGATGACCTGTTGCGCGGCGTTGCGCTGCCTACGCGGGTACCGTTCCATTCCGAAGTGATGCGCCTGCGCGCCGGTGCCTTGCGTGATGCGGTGCGCGCCGTGACCGACCGGCCCGGTGCGTGCCGTCTGCCGCTTTGGTCGCATATCGACGCCGCGCCGATCGAAACCGGCGCGCAAGCATTAGAGTTGGCGGCGGTGCAACCTTACCGCATGGTGCGCTGGGCACAATTAATGAGTGTGTTGCGCGCGCGTGGCGCGCTGGAATTTATAGAAGTCGGACCCAATCGCATCCTGACCCAGATCGCGCGTTTGAACGTGCCTCAGGTTGAAACGCGCTTCATCGATCATTTACGGCATTAGGGTCTGTTGACATATGAATG
>CAZHHW010000086.1:0-5864 GCA_964532385.1 uncultured Gammaproteobacteria bacterium
TCATGCTGGTCGTGGCGGTACCTTTTAAAAATGTTCTGCGTTTCATGTTCGTCACATCGCTTCTCCAAAATTACAGGAAAATAGATTATTCCATGTTCAAATCATCGATTACTGCGGCGAGGCCCGCTTGTGCGCAAAGTTCATCGGTGATACCGGATGGCGCGCCGCTAACCCCAATCCCGCCAATGATATTGCCGCCGATGCTGATCGGAACGCCGCCGGGGGCGATCATGAGTTCGTCGACCTTAGGTACGCTGTAAGCGCCTTTAAAACGTTCCACCAGTTCCGAGGTCGGCGTATTAAATGACATCGCGGTGTAAGCTTTTTTCTTGCTGATAAGGGTTGCAAGCGGCATCGCCAACACGTCGCGCAACATGACTTGTTCATTGCCGCCGCGGTCAACCACTGTCACGCTGATCTGCACACCTTCCTTGCGGCAGCGCTCGATGGCCGCTTTGCCGATGCGCAATGCGGTGTCCAGCGACAAGCGTTTGATATTCACCGTGAGCGGCTGGTCTGAAACGGTGGCGGAAAAGGCTGATTCACCGCAGACACCCGACAATACACATGCAACAGCAAGGGCGGTAATTTCGGCTTTCATTGATATGCTCTCATTTATGGTGATTCGATTCCGCATGGGGCGGCGACTGCATAAGCGCACCGGTGCGGCACATTCGATATACTTCTTCGGTGGCCGAAAGTTATGACGGCGGAACGATGTTTTTATGATGTTTATCCGGCGTGAAGAAACCTATCGTTCATTCTAGTGACGGTTACGTATCTTGATCCAATATCATTCTCCGGAGCGGCGATGACAGGCAATCTGCGCAGCGGGCCTGCGTCTTTTCTGCTGGCCGACTGGGTCGTTGACGCCGCGACCGATCGAATTCGCCAGGGCGCCACTGAACACAAACTCGAATCCAGAATGATGGCGGTGCTGGTTTATCTGGCCACGCGTGCGGGCGAGGTGGTCACGCGCGAGGAGTTGGAGCGTGACATTTGGCATGGCCGTGTTGTCGGTTATGATGCGCTGACGGGTTGCGTTACAAAATTACGCAAAATATTGGGTGACGACTCGCGTCAACCGCGTTATATCGAGACCATCGCGAAGAAAGGCTATCGCCTGATCGCCCAGGTAAATCCAATTCAGGCGCCCTCTCCGGAATCCATCCCGGAGAGGGTCTCCACGCCCGCGGTGAATCGTCCGCGGAGGGTTCTGCCGCGCTGGAGTATCGTAGCGGCCGCGCTGCTGGTCATTGCTGCCGTGTCAGGTGTTTTATTCAAAACCGGCGGCACTCGTGCGGTGTTCGACGAAACGGAGAAACCTTCGATCGCGGTGCTTCCGTTCGACAATCTCAGCAATGATGCCGCGCAGGATTATTTCAGCAACGGCATTACCGCCGATATCACCACTGCACTCTCTAACCACTCCGGGCTGTTCGTCATCGCCCATCCTTCCGCCGCGAGTTTCAAAGGTCAAGACGTGGATATAAATCGCGCCGCCGGCGCGCTCGGCGTGCGTTATATTTTGCAGGGCAGCGTGCGCCGCACGGCGTCCAGGCTGCGCGTGAATGCACAGTTGATCGACGCGCGCAGCGGTGTGCATCTGTGGGCGGAACGCTACGACCGGGAAATGCAGGACGTGCTCGAAGTTCAGGACGAGATCGCGGGCCGCATCGTCGGCGCGTTGGAGGTCAAACTGACCGAGGAAGAAAAACAGCGCACCGCACGCCGCTACACCGTCAGCGCCGATGCCTACGACGCCTTCTTGCGCGGCCAGGATTACTACGTGCGCTACACCTACGAAGACAATCTTCAGGCGCAGGCTGCCTATCAACGTGCGCTCGACCTGGATCCGGATTTCGCCCGCGCCTATAGCGCATTGGCACTTACGTACACGGCGGACCATCGTTTCTGGCATGCCGACGCCGCCGCGCGCGAGCGCGCGCTGGCATTGGCCGAAAAAGCCGTTGCGCTTGACGCCGCATCGCCGCAAACGCATTGGACGTTGGGGCATGTGCATTTGCACCGGCGCGAATTCGCGCAGGCCGTGGAGGCTGCGCAACAAGCGATACGTCTGAATCCGAATTCGGCCGACAGCTATATTGTGCTGGCGAGCAGCCTCACTTACCAAGGGGAGGCCATCGCGGCCCTGCCGTTGGTGCGTAAAGCGATGCGCCTTAATCCTCAATACCAGGCACCCTACGCCTTGGCTCTGGGGCGAGCTTATTATTTTCTCGATCGTTACGAAGATGCCGTGGCCGCTTTGCGCGATGCCGTCGAGCGCAACGCCAATCTGTTATCTTCGTATGTGTACCTGACTGCGGCCTTGAGCGAACTGGGCAGGAGCGATGATGCCGCCTGGACCGCCGCACAACTGCGCATGCTGGTCCCGGAATTCAAGGTGAGCGACGTCAATGACATGTTGCCGATCGAAAGCGCCGCTCGCTTGACCGTGATGACCGAGCGGCTGCGCCGTGCCGGATTGTGATATTCACTGTGCTCGCTATGAATAAGGAATTGCGATGAACTTTTTAACCACGGCCGAAAAGCAGCAGATTGCCGCAGCCATTCGTGTGGCCGAAGCTAAAACCCAAGGCGAACTGGTATGTGTAATCGCCCCCGCCAGCAACGATTACCGCTTTTTGCCTTTGCTATGGTCCACCCTGATCGCGCTGTGTTTGCCGGGTATTGTGTGGTTGTCGCACGCCTGGTGGAGTCAGGCGGAAGTGTACCTGATGCAGGTGTCAGCATTTTTTCTGGTGTTGCTGCTCCTGCAATGGACACCGTTGAAAATGCGCTTGATCCCGCGCAGCGGCCAGCGCAAACAGGCGGCGCGCCTGGCGCGCGAACAGTTTTATGCGCAGCAATTGCACAACACCCGCGATCGCACCGGTGTGCTGCTGTTCGTGTCGGTGGCGGAGCGTTACGTGGAAATTCTGGCGGACGAAGGCATCAACTCTAAAGTTGCGCCGGGCACTTGGGACAAGATCGTGAAGAATTTTACCGTGCAATTGGCCACGCACCGTATTGCGCCGGGCTTTCTTGAAGCCGTGGCTGCTTGCGCGGCGATTCTGGCGGAACATTGTCCGGCGCAAATCGAGAATCCCGATGAGTTGCCGAATCGGCTGATCGAGCTCGAGTGACGCAGGGGGGTAAATGTTGACACTTAATGTGAATGGCCGGATGCACGAGCTCGATGCCGATGCGGACATGCCGCTGCTGTGGGCGTTGCGCGATCTGCTTGGCTTGACCGGCACTAAATACGGTTGCGGCATCGCGCAATGCGGCGTGTGCACGGTGCTGGTGGACGGCGCCCCGATGCGTTCGTGCGTTACGCCGGTGGCCGCCTTGGCCGGGAAAAGCATCACCACCATTGAAGGCCTGAGTGTTGACAGCAGCCACCCTGTGCAACAAGCGTGGCTGGCGGAGGAAGTGCCGCAATGCGGCTTTTGCCAGTCAGGGCAGATTTTGACGGCGGTGGCGTTGCTGGCTAATACACCGCAACCCACCGACGCCGAGATCGACCGGGCGATGGCGCCGGTCTTGTGCCGCTGCGGAACCTATCCGCGCATTCGCCTGGCGATCCGGCGCGCCGCAAAAATAGTCAAGGATGGCAACCATGGCTGAGTGCATTGAAGTTTCCCGGCGTAATTTCCTGAAAATCGGCGCCGCGTTGGGCGGCGGCCTGTTGATCGGCGTCGATCTGGTTGCGTGCGGCCGGAAAGAGAATGTCCCGGCAGAGGGTGCCGCCGTACAACCTGTGTTCGCACCCAATGCATGGATACGCATTGGGCTGGACGACAGCATCACGCTGATGGTCGGCAGTTCGGAAATGGGACAGGGCGTGATGACGGCGATTCCGATGTTGCTCGCAGAGGAATTGGATGCGGACTGGTCGAAGGTGCGCGCCGAATTCGCGCCCGTGCATACCAGCTACGCCAACCCGATCATCGGCCGGCAACACACCGGCGGCAGCACTTCGGTGCGGGGATTCTGGCAGCCGTTGCGCGAAGCGGGCGCCGCCACGCGTGAGTTATTGGTGCAAACTGCGGCGCAACGCTGGCATGTCAAAGCGTCCGAATGCAGCACGGAGCCCAGTGTTGTCATTCATAAGGACAGCGGCCGGCGTTTGCGCTACGGCGAGCTGGCCGAACAAGCGGCAAAATCGCCGTTGCCGGAGACCGCATTTCTCAAAGAGCCTAAACAATTTCGTTTGCTCGGCACGGCGGTGCCGCGGCTCGACACTCCGGCAAAACTGAACGGCTCCGCGGTGTTCGGGCAGGATGTGAAGGTGCCGGGCATGCTGATCGCGGTGGTGGCGCGCTGTCCGGTGTTCGGCGGCAAACTGAAAAGCGTCGATGCGCTCGCTGCGAAAAAAATCAAAGGCGTGCGCCATGTGCTGGAGATCGATGCGGGTGTGGCGGTGGTCGCGGAGCATTTTTGGGCGGCGCAAAAGGGACGCGCAGTGCTCAAACTGGAGTGGAATGAAGGTGCGGCCGCAACGCTGGACAGCGCGCAAATCCGTGCATCGTTCGCCGCAGCGGTCGACGGCGGAAAAGTCGCGCGCAACGACGGCGACGTCAACCTGGCCTGGCAAAGCGCCGCCAAGAAAATTGAAGCCGTGTATGAAGTGCCTTATCTTGCGCATGCCTGCATGGAACCGATGAACTGCACCGCGCATGTGCGCAAAGACAGTTGCGAGATCTGGGCGCCGACGCAAGGGCAGGCCACCGCGCAACATCAGATCGGCCGTCATACCGGTTTGAAACCGGAAGCCATCAAGGTGCACACCACATTTTTAGGCGGCGGTTTCGGGCGCCGCTCGGAATACGATTTTGTGGTGGAAGCAGTGCAGATTTCCAAACAGCTCGGGGTGCCGATCAAGGTGATTTGGACGCGCGAGGATGATTTGCAGCACGCAGTGTATCGACCGGCGACGTACAACCGCATGACCGCCGCTATCGACAAGCAAGGTGTTCCCAGCGCGTGGCAACACCGCATTGCGGGGCCGTCGATTTTTTCGCGCGTGTTTGCGGCCGCGGTGAAAGACGGTCTCGACAACAGCTCGTTGGAGAGCGCAAAAAATATTCCTTACGCGATTCCCAATGTGGCGGTGAGTTATGCCCTGGTCAACACCGCCGTGCCGGTCGGTTTTTGGCGTTCGGTCGGCGCATCGCAAAATGTATTTGTCACGGAGTGCTTCTTCGACGAAGTGGCGCGCGCCGCCGGTAAAGATCCGCTTGTGTTGCGGCGCGAGTTGCTCAAGGTGCATCCACGTCACCGCGCGGTGCTGGAGCTGGCCGCACAGAAGGCCGGCTGGGCCACACCGTTGACGGCGGGCTGGGCGCGCGGCGTCGCCGTCGCGGAATCCTTCGGCAGCTTTGTTGCGCAAGTGGCCGAGGTTTCGATCGAACAGGGAAAGGTGCGCGTGCATCGTGTCGTCTGCGCGGTGGATTGCGGTACCGTAGTGAACCCCAATACCGTAGCCGCGCAAATGGAAAGCGCGATCGTTTTCGGCCTGACCGCCGCTTTGAAGGGTGAGATAACCCTCGCTAACGGCCGCGTGCAACAAAGCAATTTCAATGACTACCCGCTGCTGCGTTTCGACGAAGCGCCACGTATTGATGTTCACATTGTGCAAAGCACCGAGCCGCCCGGGGGGGTAGGCGAACCGGGTGTGCCGCCGATTGCACCTGCCGTGGCCAATGCGCTGTATGCGCTGACCGGCACGCCGGTGCGCAAATTGCCGATACGCTTGTAATGGTCGGCGCCGATCAGGAAGTACTCACGGCGGCATTCGCATGGTTGCGAAAACGCCAACGCGTGGCGCTGGTGACCGTGGCGCGCAGTTATGGATCGTC
>CAZHHW010000086.1:5964-14822 GCA_964532385.1 uncultured Gammaproteobacteria bacterium
GCGCGCCAATGGAATGTTGCGGGAACGAAGCTTGACAATAGCATGCCGGATGAAGCCGCCGCGAATGCGCGCGACGCGCGCAGCGCGGTGTTGGCGCTCACTCACGACCCGGAGCTGGACGATCTGGCGCTGAGTGTCGCGTTGCGGTCGGAGGCCTTTTACATCGGTGCGCTGGGTTCCACAGCGAGTAATGACGCGCGCCGCAAGCGGCTGGCATGGTTGGGGTTGGACGCACAGGCCATCGCGCGTTTGCATGGACCGGTCGGCTTGCCTATTGGCAGCAAGACACCGGCCGAGATTGCGCTGTCGATACTTGCGGGCCTGACCGCGGCACGTCACGGAGTAGCGTTGAGGTTGGCGTGATCGCTGGGATATTGCTGGCGGCGGGCAGCGGTTCCCGGTTTGGTGCGCATAAACTGCTGCATCGGCTGGAGGGTGTAGCGATTGCCGAACATGCCGCGCGCCATCTAATTGCGGCAGTGCCTGTCAGCGTGGCAGTGGTGCGGCCCGGTGATGCCGAACTGGGTGCAATGCTGAAGGGTCTGGGTTTGATTATTATTGAATGCGCTACGGCCGACCAAGGCATGGGCGCCAGTATCGCTTGCGGTGTGTCGGCCACGCGCAATGCGGACGGGTGGGTGATCGCACTCGCCGATATGCCATGGATTCAACCCCAGACCCTCTACACCGTCGCGCAACAATTACGCGCCGGGGCGGGCATTGCCGCTCCGTTATACCAAGGCCAGCGAGGTCATCCGGTGGGTTTTGCGGCGGAGTTCGGAACGCGTTTGTCGGCGTTACATCAAGATACCGGTGCGCACGAAATAATCGCAGCCGCGCGCGAGCGCCTGATTTTGATTCCTACCGGCGACGCTGGGGTGTTGCGTGACATCGATATCCCTGCCGATGTTCGAAGCGAGGTTCCCCGAACTAATTAGCGATAACTAATGTACGCTGCGGGACACCGAATTGCCGTTTTAGCCTGCCTATTCGTGTTAATACGCAGTGGACTAATTTCGGGGAGGTCAGGATAATTGATTTTTAACCCTAGGTAAGTTCTGCCTATGGATTCGTAAATTCGCCGAGGTTTGATTTATGGAAGTCGAAGTTCAATATGCAAATGGCACGTTTGTCGCTCCGGATACGGAAAAACTCGAACACATTGCAGTAGGCTGTTTTGTGCGTGTGGAAGCGAATGGCTCATGTTTCTGGGCTGAAATTGTCGAATGCAAAGGCAATGGACGATTCAGCGGGTTGATTCGTCACGAGCTGGCCACCAGCGAATGCGGTACCAAGGCGTTAGGCTTTAAAAAAGCCGACTTCAGTGCGAAGCATATCGTGGCGCTGGGTTGTGACGTTTTTTGTTCGTGCTGAACCCTGATTGGGCGTAAGGTTTGCCAAAACATGGCGCCTACAGCCGCGGGCGTATTTTTGCCAATCCAGGAAATCTTAAAAAAAACTTAATCGAACTCGGCCGTGAATAACTTACGCCGCTTGACGCGGCTGCGTTGTTGATGAATTATGACGCGTCCTCAATTCTTGTGGTTTCGATTTTAATGTCATCAACGTGCGCGTTGCCTGCAATTTCAAGATGCATTCCTGCTTTGCCCGCTGTACCAGAACGCAATGACATGTCAGTGCGCCCGTGTGTGGCCGGTGCCTGTCCGTGTGATCTGATTCACGGGTTGCAAGATAATGCGGATCGGGTTCAGGTCGTGTTCATCTGATGGTAGGTAAAGTCGGCAACAAGAACTAAATAAATGTTCGAAACCTCACTCGGTATTCACTCTTGGAGATCTCTATGAAGAAGCAAATCGCAGCGTTAATCGCAGTCGGCGTGGTGTCGTTTTCCGGTTTGGCCCTGGCAGCGGATGCAACTCCGGCGGCTCCGGCTGCAGCTCCTCCGGCAGCGGCGCCTGCTGCAGCTCCTCCGGCCGCGGCTCCTGCTGCTCCGGCGGCTGCCGTCAAGGCCATGGAAGCAACGTTGGTGAAAATCGACGGTGAGTTCTACATCCTGAAAGACAAGGATGGTAAAGAAATCAAGGGCCATTTCAACGACAAGACCAAGAAAGTCGGCAGCATCAAGCCCGGCAGCATGGTTGTAGTTTCAATCGACGATAAAGGCCACACCACCGAGATCAAAGAACACAAGGCGCATTAATTTGCCTTGATTGTTTGTAGTCAAGACAAGGCACGGCGTGCATTCCGCACGCCGTGCTTTTTTTTGCGCCGGGCGCATGCATCTTAGCTTTGCGTCGAGTCCGGCATTCTCTCGCTCAATCCCCGCCGCTCAGAATTCACCTTCTCGCACCCCGAGTTTTCACCGTTTAAATTTTCTGTAAAAACGCAGCCTGCCTTCGATTAGGCGTTTTTCTTTTTGGCATGGTACGGCAGCGAACAGCGGTTTCGGAACGAAAGCGCTGAAAATCCTCACGACCTGGACTTGGCACTTTTCCAAGGACATGGTGATTTTCAACGCGGATTTTCATATATAAGAGAGGATGACCCATGCAAAGCATAATCGATAACAAGTTCTGGCTATTGATAACCACTCTGGCAGCTTTCATGGCCGGGTGCGACGGCGGTAGCAAAAACAATGGAGGCGGAGATGGGGTCAATACCAACTCGACGACGCCTGCTGTACTTTCCACGGTCCCTGCGGCAAATGCCACGTTGCCCATCAACGGAAACATTACCGCCACGTTCAACGAAGCGATGGATGCTTCAACCATCAACACGACGACCTTCACCGTAATGAAAGGCGCTGCACCCGTTCCGGGCGCAGTAACCGTTGCGGATACGGTTGCGACTTTCAATCCCAGCAGCGATCTTGAAATCAACAGCACCTATACCGCAACCATCACTACCGGTGCCAAAGATCCGGAAGGAAACCCACTGACTGAAAACAAGACCTGGAGCTTCACCACGACCTCGGCCGCGGCATCCGGCTCAGCGCCGGTAGTGCTTGGGACCGCCGGCAATTTTGTGATTCTGGCAAAACAGCAGGTCGCTGCGGCTGATCCGGTTATTATTGGTGATGTCGGTGTGAGTCCTGGGCTGGCAACGGATGGCATGAATGGATTCCTGGAAGAAATGGATGGCTCGAATACCTTCGCGACCTCCTCATTCGTGACCGGAAAAATCTACGCTGCCAACTATGCTGCTCCGACACCGGCAACCCTGGCTACGGCAGTCGCCGACATGGAAGCCGCATACGCCGACGCCGCCGCACGCACCGCTCCTATCTCTACCGATGTGGGCACGGGTGAGATTGGGGGGATGACACTGGCGCCAGGTCTTTATAAATTTACCTCTAAGGTAACGATATCCAGCGATGTCACGCTTTCGGGAGGCCCCAACGACATCTGGATTTTCCAGATTGCCGAGGACCTTAACCAAGCTGCGGGCACGAAGGTCGTTCTGTCGGGCGGTGCATTAGCCAAGAACGTTTTCTGGCAAGTGGTCGGCGATGGTCTCGAGGACACCGATGTGTACATCGGAGAAAACGCTCACTTCGAGGGTGTGATTCTGTCTCGTAACCAAATCAGCCTGGGCACGAAGGCTTCCATGAACGGCAGATTGCTGTCTCAGACCATTGTTACATTGGACCAGAATACGCTGACACAACCTGCGCCGTAAGATTAAGAAGTATTAAGAATACGCTGCAAAATAGGCTGTAAATGAAAAAGGACCCGCAAGGGTCCTTTTTCTTTGGAGGTGAGTACGGTAGCGAACAGTGCAAGTGGCGCCAAAGGTCTACAAGAACAAACGAACTTGAACGCGAGTTTTTCAAGGGACCACAGTTTCTAAAATTTTCATATCTAAGAGAGGGCGACACATGCAACGCATATTCGATAACAAGCAGTGGTTAATGGCAACGGCCCTGGCGCTGTTCATAACCGGTTGTTGGAATGGTAGTAGCAATAATAATTCGGGCGACAACGTTAACCCAAATTCAGCAGTGCCCACGGTAATTTCAACCACGCCGGCTGATCTTGCCACCGATGCCGCGACCAACGGCAATGTCACGGCCACCTTCAGTGAAGCGATGGACGCAGCCACGATTACGGCGTCGACCTTTACATTAATGGCGGGCGACACACCGGTCGCAGGCGAAGTGACTTACGCAGGCACAGTTGCAACCTTTAATCCCAGCAGCGATCTTGCTGCCAATACCCTTTACACCGCCACCATCAGCACGGCGGCCAAAGACGTGGCAGGCGATGCAATGGCGGCCAGCAAAATCTGGACCTTCACCACGGGTACCGCGCCCAGTGTGAGCTCCATCTTGCCGGCTGACTTTTCTACCGATGTGGCCATCAACAGAAATGTCATCGCAACATTCAGCGAAGCGATGGATGGCGCGACACTCACTGTGACAAGCTTTACCTTAACGTCGATGGAAGGGGATACCGTGGTTCAGGTTCCAGGCGAAGTGACGTATGCAGGCAACGTGGCGACTTTCAATCCCACCGCGGATCTTGCCGCCAACAAAGAATACACGGCTACACTGACCACCGCGGTCAAGGACCTGTCGGGCGATGCATTGCAGGGCAATGTGAGCTGGAGATTTACCACTGGGGCAACCGCAGACAATACCGCGCCCACCATCAGCTCTACTGTTCCGGCCGATGCGGCGCTGGATGCGGCCATTAATGGCAACATCACGGTCACGTTCAGTGAAGCGATGGATGCTTCGACGATTACACCTGTCACCTTTACCGTCATGGCGGGTTCTACGCCTGTTGTAGGTGTCGTGACCTACGTCGGCAACATTGCGTCCTTCAATCCGGCGGTCGACCTCGCTCCCAGTACTTCATATACCGCCACGATCACCACCGGCGCCAAGGATCTGGCCGGCAATGCATTCGCGATGGATACGGCCTGGAACTTTACGACCGGTACGGTGGCGGATACCACCGCGCCAGCCACCACCGCTTTGATTCCATTTGATTTCGCCGACAATGCTCCAAGCAATGGCAACATCACCGCGGAATTCTCGGAAGCGATGGATCCCGCCACGATTAACACTTCGACATTTATGTTGATGGAAGGAACCGTGGATGCTCCCGGCGCGAATGTGCCAGGCGAAGTGTCGTATATTGACAATGTCGCGACCTTCAACCCGGCCAGCAATCTTTCGGTGAACACCGTCTACACCGCCATCATCACCCCGGGCGTCAAAGACCTGGCCGGTAATGCGGTCGCAGGCGATATCACCACCGGCAATGTGACTTGGCACTTTACCGTGGCTCCCACAGCATTAAACCTCGGCGCCGCGGGCGGTTTCGCGATTCTGACAAATACGGGAATCACCGACACCGATGCGCACGCTTCCGTAATTACCGGGGATGCGGGCTCCAGCCCGATCAGCGGCGCCGCCATCGGTATCATCTGCGCCGAAGTGACGGGCACCATTTACTCCGTCGATGCGGCGGGTCCGCTGCCTTGCCGCGTAACGGATGCCACATTACTGACCACGGCCGTCGCCGATGCCGCTTTGGCGTACACCGATGCCGCCGGCAGAACCGCAACCTCGGCCGCAACCACCAATGTGGGTGCTGGAACCTTGAGCGATTTAACTCTCACTGCCGGTGTCTACGAATGGGGCAGCAATGTGTCCATTCCCACGGATCTTACTTTCAATGGCAGCGCCACCGATGTGTGGATTCTCAAAGTGGGCGGCAACCTCGACATGGCGGCCAATAAAAACGTCATTCTGAGTGGCGGCGCACTGGCCAAGAACATCTTCTGGCAAGTGGCCGGTGGTGCGGGCGTGAGCCTCGGTGCAGGTACGCACTTCGAGGGGATCGTCCTAGCTAAAACAAAAGTTGCGTTGGGCACGAATGCCTCGGTGAACGGTCGTCTGTTAGCGCAAACGGAAGTCACGCTGCAGGCAAATGCGATTACCCAACCCGCTCCGTAAGTAACCACCTCATGGCCGGGAGCAGAACCTGTCGTCAAGGTGCTGCTCCCGGCCATGAATTTTTCCCGCCTCGGTTGTTAATCGGTGCTGGCGGCATGCGCACGCGAGTATGCGTGTTCATAAACGGAAGTCCCCTCTCATGCTTAACTAAAGGAATATGACCATGAATGATTTGCGAAAATACTTCTCAAGCTCGCTGCTGGCGGGCGCTGCCTTGCTGGGGGCAAGTTCCACGCTTTACGCCGCCACGCCCACATTGGCGACGGCGTCGGGATTCGCGGTTCTGGGCGGTACGAATGTCACGTGCACGTCGGGCATTGTGGCCGGCGCGATCGCGGTTGCGCCCGGCAGCGCCGTGCCGTTCACCAACACCGGCTGCACCATCGCGGGAGCTGTACCGCCGGCAACGGACGCCGCCGCCGCGCAGGCGCGCACCGACTTCCTCGCTGCCTACGCGGCGCTTCAGCTCGGCGCGGCAGCATGTCTACCGATGCCGGGCGATCTGGCGGGGCAGAATCTTGCTCCCGGAGTTTATTGCACCGATGCGGTTGCCAAAGCCGGGACGCTGACCCTGACGGGACCTGCGGATGGAGTATGGATTTTTCTCGTGGATGGCGCGCTCACGGGCACGGGTTTCTCCGTGATCATGGACGGCGGCGGACAGCCGTGTAACGTGTTCTGGGCACCCAGCGCCGCGGCAACCCTGACGACTTCGGCGTTCAAAGGCAACATCCTGGCCGGTGACGCCGCTTTGGGATCCATCACCTTGACCGGTGGAACCTTGGCGGGCAGCGCCCTGGCCAATGTCGCGGTCACCATGACCGATGCCAACGTGATCGGCTGCGGTGCATTGTCAGGTTCAGGATCTTCGTCCTGCCCGGACAAAGATCACCATGACGACGACGATGATGAGGATGATGAAAATCACCATCACAAAGGCAATAAAGATAAAGACCATCATCGCAACGGTAAGGATAAAGACGGCAAGAAATAAAGCCGCCGGGCGAGTATGAAGTCAAGAAAAGGACCCATTTGGGTCCTTTTCTTTTATCTTCTAAGTTGCCCAGCGAACGGAGGCGCAGGAGCGATGGGGCTACAACTGCACCCACGCTTATCGAGGATAAGATAATTAATACATGGAGATGAATAATGAGTAATACCAAACGTACGGTTTCTTTCACCTACAGCATGTTCACTGCATTGGTTCTGGCGGCTTCGCTCGCGGGCTGCAACAGCGGCGGCGGTGACGATAACGGCAGCGGCAGCGGCGACAAAGGCGGCGTAGGGGGGTTGGGTCAGGGTCCCGCGGCGATCAATCTTGCCAGCACCAGCAATTTTGCAATTCTGTCTTCCACCGGTATTACCAACACCGGCAGCCATACCACCGCGATCGTCGGCGACATCGGCGCGAGCCCGATCACGGCGGCGGCGATGGACAATGTATTTTGTTCCGAAATCACTGGCAAAATCTTCGGGATCGATGCGGCCTATACGGGCAATGGGAGTGTTACCTGTTTCGCGGGCAGTGCCGCGGACAAAACTTTTGTCGACAACGCCGTGCTCGACATGGGCACCGCCTACAATGCCGCCGCCGGGCGCACGTCGCCGGATTATACGGAATTGGGCGCTGGTGAAATTGGCGGACTCACGCTGGCTCCGGGTCTTTATAAGTGGGGCAGCGGGGTGTCCATTTCCAATGACGTCACCCTGACGGGCGGAGCCAATGATGTGTGGATTTTTCAGATCGCGGGTGATCTGACCATGGCCAGTGCCAAGAATGTAACGCTGGCCGGCGGCGCCTTGGCCAAGAATGTCTTCTGGCAAATCGCCGGGGGCGCGGGTGCCACCCTGGGAACCTCGGCTCATTTCAATGGAGTGGTATTGGCTTCCAAAGCGATTACCCTGGGGACGGGCGCGAGCGTGAATGGCCGTTTATTCTCGCAGACGGCTGTGGTGCTTGACCAAAATGCGGTCACCCAACCTTAAACCATTCTGCATCGGCATTGAAAAGGACCCTATATGGGTCCTTTTTTTATGGTGAAGTCGAAACTGGTAACAAGCATCCGTCCTCAATTTCCGGCCACGCTTGACAAGCTCTAGATATGGTCTAAATCTTACTTCACGTGTGTTTTTTCAGCGCGACATTCCCCGCCCTAAAATTCTTAACTCTATAAAAGCACGAGGTATGCAATGCAGTTAATACTGGCAGCTCCTGCAAGAGGAATAAGCCGCCGCAAGACGGGCGTGGGCGGCTTCGAAACCAGGGCATTTTTCTGGTTTGCGGGACTCACCTTCACCGCCTTGGCGTTAGGAGTGCGTCCGGCGCATGCGGTAAACACGCTACCGCTCGATATTAAACATCTGTCCCTCGAGCAGTTGATGGAAATCGACGTTTACTCGGTATCGCGGCGGCTTGAGCCCTATCAGACCGCGCCCAGCGCTATCTATATACTCACCGCGGAAGAAATCCGCCGCTCACGCGTCACCACTGTTCCGGAGGCCTTGCGCCTGGTGCCCGGGGTGCAGGTGGCGCGCATCGATGCCAATAAATGGGCCGTGAGCATCCGGGGCTTCAACTCGCGCACTTCGAACAAGCTGCTGGTCGTGGTCGACGGACACTCGATCTACGATCCGTTGTTTTCCGGGGTACTTTGGGAATCGCATGATGTGTTACTCGACGATATCGAGCGCATCGAGGTGATTCGCGGGCCGGGAGGCACGCTCTGGGGAGCGAACGCAGTCAATGGCGTGATCAACATCGTTACCAAGCGCGCGCAGGATACCCAGGGCGGGATGGTCATTGCGCGCGCCGGAACCGAAGAGCGCGCCATGGGGATAGTTCGTTACGGGTTTCAGCCGACTAAAGAACAAAATGCGCGCGTCTACGTCAAGGCGTATGAGCGTGATACCGGCTACTCTACCTCCAACGATG